>CAIWET010000439.1 GCA_903911805.1 uncultured Ignavibacteria bacterium
ATAAATTAATAAAATATTTACATATAAAACTTATGAGCAAAAAAATAATAATATGTATTGATGACGAGAAATTAGTTCTTGATAGTCTAAAAAAAGAAATCAGAGAGAACTTAGGCGACGGTTACATTATTGAAGTTGCTGAAAGCGGAGCTGAAGCATTAGAATTATTTAAAGAATTATTGGACGAAGGATTTGATGTACCTTTGATTATTTCAGATTATATTATGCCTGAGATGAAAGGAGATGAGGTTTTAAGAAAAGCTAAAGAAATTAAACCTGAAACGTATTCAATAATGCTATCTGGTCAAGCTACAATTGAAGGTGTTACTAATGCAATTAATAAAGCTGGACTTTATCGATATATAAGTAAACCTTGGGACTCTGACGATGTTGCTATTTCAATTAAAGAAGCATTAAAATGCTATGATAAAGATATTGAGTTAATCCAAAAGAGAAAAGAACTTGAAATTGCAAATTCCAATTTAATCAAATTAGACTCTGCAAAAACATATTTTTTGGGATTATTATCAAACGAGCTCAACACACCACTAGTTGAGATTAATGGTAATGCGAAGCTTATTTATCAAATGACCGATGACGAAGATATTATAGAATCAGCTCAATTGATTTTAAAGTCTGAAGCAAGATTAAGGAAATTTTCTGAATTATCATTATTAATAACTAGAATACAAACTGACAAATATAAAATTTCATTTTTTATGGAGAAAATTCAAGAACTATTGCATTCTGTTTTATTGAATTTTGATAATAAATGCAAAGAAAAGAACGTAGAAATAATTGATATTTTTACCAATTTAAATTATATGGCAAATATTGATACAAGTTTAATCTTAAAAGTTTTTGAAATTATTATTGATAATGCAATTAAATTAACTCCAGAAGGTTCAAAAATCTTTTTAACTTCAGTTATTGATTCAGGAAAATTAAATATTAAAATTATTGATCAAGGTCCTGGATTTTCAAATCAAATTTTATCGAATTCATTCGAACTTTTTTCATCATCAGAGAATTTATTAAATCATAGTGAAGGTACTGGTTTAAGTCTTGCTGCTGCAAAAGTAATAATGGAAATGCATAATTTTTCAATAAATCTAAGAAATACTTCTGAAGGGCATGCTGAAGTAGAAATGATCTTTTAGTTAATTAAAATATGAATTATTTAGTGAATGTTAAAGAATCCTAAAATTTTGTAATATATTTATATTTATTTGTCTTTATAAAAGTATTAGATACGATTGGAAAAAATAATGAAAAATAGAATTCTTTGTAAAATACTAAATACAAGATATTTAATCATTTTGATAATTCTAATTATTGGAGTTACGAAATTATATTCTGTTGAATATTTAGATACAAAAGGTAAAGATTTTTATTTAACATTTCTTCCAAATGAACATAAAGTAACAGTAAATTCAACAGACTCCTTATTTATTTTTATTTCTGCCGATGTACCAACAACTGGTAATATAGAATATTTTGATAGATCTGGAAATTATTATAAAGTTCCTTTTAATATATCTACTCCAAATACTTTGTTTTCATATAAATTACAATATAGCAAATTTGAACTTTGGGGATACACAACCGATAATAATTTTGGTACTAGATATAACAGTGAGATGGTATCTAATCTATCTTTTCATATCACTTCGGTTGATGAAATTACTGTATATGCGCATTCTCAAGCAAAAAATACAAGCGATGCTTTTTTGGTTTATCCAACTGATGTACTTGGAAAAGAATATATTGTTGCTTCTTTTAACAGTAACGGTAATTATAGTGGTTTTACAGCAGAGGCTACACCATCGGAATTTGCAATAATTGGCACCGAGGATGCTACAAATGTTACAATCAAACCAAAAGGATCTACTGCATATAATAATTTAAATACTCAAAAAATTAAATTAAACAAAGGTGAAGTCTATTTAGTGCAAGCCAAAATGACATATCCTAATTATGATGTAGATTTAAGTGGAACTTTGATTAATTCTGATAAACCAGTGGCTCTATTTGGAGGTCATCAAAAAACTTTAGTACCTTATGTTGTTGCTGGTAGTGGTTCAAGAGATTTTCTATGTGAACAAATTCCGCCTATTAAAACATTTGGCAAAGATGCTTTTATCAATCCTTTTAAACAACCTGCAACATCAACATCACAAAATAATGATTTGTTTAGAATATTTGCTCCATTAGATAGTACCGAAATTTTTATTGATGGAGTTTTAGTAAAAAAACTGAATTCTGGTGATTTTTATCAAGGAGTTATACAAAATCCAGCATTAGTCACTTCTTCCAAACCTTTTATGCTTGTTGTTTATAAAAAGACTGCAGACCTATCTGGAGGCACAAACTTAGGTGACCCATTTATGATAGTGATTCCACCAAAAGAGCAGTATATGAAGTCTTATACAACAATTAACGTACAATCTTATGAAAGTGGTTCAAAAGTCTATACTGAACAGTTTATTACAATCGTTATCCCTAAAATTGCAATAAATTCATTTAAGCTAGATGGAGCTTCAGTAAATGCAACATTGTTTAATGATTTTCCAAATTCATATTATTCTTATGCAAATATTCCAGTAACAGATGGAGTGCATAGATCACTAGCTGATAGTGCATTTGGAATATATATTTATGGATATGGAATTGCAAATTCGTTTGGTTATACAGGTGGTATGAGCTTTAAACCAATTGATTATCAGGCTCCACAAATTATGACAACGGATTCTTGTTATTCAGTTTATGGAATTGTTTATGATTCTCTTTCATCAGATTCTGGAATAATGAGTTGTCAATCACCTGATTCATCAAAAATAAATGTGAGTGTATCAATTAATTCTATATCAACAAATTCAAAAATGACCGGTTTTAAAGCATCATTAATAGATAAAAAATTTGATGGAAGTTTTAAAATAAATGCTATCGATTCTCTAAATCATATTTCAACAAAATCAATAGAAATTAAAGGATTTACTCTTGGGATTAATAATTATGAATTAATAGATACAACTTTGAAAATCAGTGCTAAATTGAAAACTGGCTCAACAAAATGCTTTAAAATTCCTATTCATAATTATGGCAAATTTGAACAAACAATTTCTAATTTTAATTTTAAAAATAATATTAATTTTGTGATTGATCCTCCTGCTCCAATTATAATAAAACCAGGTGAAATTGATACAATTTCTATTTGTTTTTATTCGAATAGAGATACTAATATTGCAGAAACATTTTCATTTTTAAATGATTGTGGAGATGAAAAAGGATTAATTGAAATTAAAATAAATACTGGGAGTGATATTCATTCTCCTGGAATTATAGCAAAGATTGATCCTTGTGGATTGGATTATCGTGTATTTGCATCTGATACAGCCGATTGGGACTCAGGAATTAAAAATATTAAAATAGTAGAAACTATAAATTGTAAAGTGAATATAGTAAAACAAGATGGATATAGTGCTGAACTAACAATTATTAGAAATTCAGAAGATAAAGATGCAATATTTCAGATAATGTTTACTGATTCTGTTGGGCATAACACCTTATATGCAGATACTATTTTCTCATCAAGTATGAATATTTCATCAATTTCAATGAATTCTAATAATGAAAATGAAAAGAACTTTGGACATTTTGAAATTGGAGTATTAACAACAGATTATATCGTTTTATTTAATAATGGTCTAAACAAATTATTGATTAATGATGTATATTTGGCAAAAAATACTCATTTTATGATTCCACAAAATCAATTTCCATTAATTATTAATCCGAAAGATAGTATAAAATTAAATATTTATTTCTATCCAACTGCATACGATACAATTCCTTATCGTGATACTTTAGAAATCAATACTGGTTGTTTAAACCAAAAAATATTACTTAAAGGTTATGGAGATGCCTTAATTGATACTCTAAATGGAAAATGTAATTCAAATATCGTATTAAAAGCAAACTCTATATATTATGGCGAAGTATCTAGTGTGGTTTATCCAAATCCATTTAGTATAAATGCAATTGTTAGAATTGAAGTTGATTCCAAACAAATTATAAAACTATCTATAATTAATTCTTTTGGTGAAAAGATAAGTGAACTAAACAATTCCGAATTGGAAAAAGGTATATATGAATATATTTTTAAAGGAAATGATTTACCAAATGGAATTTATTTTTATAAAGTAGAAACTTCATCTCAGCAGATTATCAAACCAATAATCTTGCTGAGATAAATAATCAATTGTTAAATACCTGTATAACGGTCTCCTGCATCACCTAGACCAGGAATAATATAGCCCTTTGAATTGAGTTCTCGGTCCAGAGCAGCTGTAGTCATATCAATTAGCGGAAATTCAGAAAGAATTCTCTCAAATCCTTCAGGTGCACAAATAATTGAAGTAATTACCACATTATTTATATTATCTAATTGTAATCTCCCCAAAGTTTGGCAAATAGTACCACCTGTAGCAATCATTGGTTCTAAAATTATCACTATTGTATTTTCGTAAACTTCAGGAATTTTATAATAATATTCTTCTGGTTGCAAAGTATCTTCATTTCTTCTAACTCCTACATATCCAATTCTAGCTTCAGGAAATATTTCTAAAAATGAATCAACCATTGAAAGACCTGCTCTTAATATTGGTAATAAAATTATATCAAAATCAAAAACCTCAGATATTACCTCTTCAAATGGGGTATTAGTTTTTATATCTCTTGTTGGAAATTTCTTTGAAGCTTCAACAGCAATAAGATATGTTAAAATTTTAGAATATTCTCTATATTCTTTTAATTCAGTATTTTTATTTCTGAGCTTTGCAAGAGCATTTTTTGCTATAGGATGATTAACAAAATTTATCATTTTAAACCTCTTAAAGTTTTAGAATTTAGGGTACCAAAATAGTCCGAATCTTGGTATTGAATAATAAACAGTTCTTTCTTTTTCTGTAATAACTGTTTGACCGTCTTTTATTTCTATATAGGGTGATTTGGCTTTAGTTAAACCGTAATCTAATCTCCATTCAGCCTGAAGGGCTAAAATTCCATATTGATCAAAATTAAAGTTAATTAGAAATCCAACTCCAAAATTAATACCAAAATTAGTTGTTGGAACTTTATTAATTGAAGTATGGAAGAAAGTCCCTCCTAAAGTGCCAAAATAATTGATAACATTATAAGGATTAGGAATCCAATGGGTTGTAATTTCGGCAATTTGATAAATATTTGGATCAATAGTTCCTTTGAAAGTTTCAACTATTTTCATATCTTTTGAATACATATAATTAAATTCAATATTTAAAAAATCAAAAAGAAAATAGGAGGCAGATGCTCCATAAGCAAATATACCTTCTCTTGAAATGTCTTTATCAGAGTTAGGTTTTGTTGGATCAATATCATAATATGTTTCAACAACTGTATTAGTACCAATCATTGGACTAATACCAATTACTTTTTTATATGGATGTTCTAAATCGGTAGAATCTTCCTGATAATAATTTTCTTCAACTTTAGTTCTACTTCTCTGAGAATATGATTCATTTGAAATTGCAAAAAGTAATAAAAGAATAGTTGCTATTTTAAATAGTGATTTAGCATTTTTAGTAGTCATTCTAATAACCTCATCTATTGATATTTTTTTTATTTCAGCGATTTTTTCAGCAACTGATTTCACTAAAGCTGGCTCGTTCCTTTTACCTCTTAGAGGAACAGGAGTCATATATGGCGAATCAGTTTCGATTAATATTTTTTCTAATGGCGTTTGCTCAACAACTTCATTTAAATTTGATTTTTTAAAAGTAATATTTCCTGTAAATGAAATATGAAAACCTAAATCAATTGATTTTTTCATAAATTCTACAGAAGATGAAAAGCAATGCAGAACTCCATTGAGTGAGCCATCTTGTTCATCATTTAGAATTTCATATAAATCATCATCAGCTTCTCGATTATGAATTATTAATGGCAAATTCTTGTCTTTGGCAATTTGAATTTGAGATCTAAATGCTGCTTTTTGAACATCTTTAGGAGTAAAATCGTAATAATAATCCAATCCAATTTCTCCAACAGCAACTGTTTTTGGATTTTCTAACAATTCCAAAATCCTTGACTTACTTTTGTCATCATATTCGATTGCATTATGTGGATGAATTCCCATACTACAATAAATATGTGGATATTTATTAACTATCTCAATTACATCTTCAAAGCGTTTTGGCTCAATTGCAGGAATAATAATATTTTCTACTCCAGCTTCTTCAGCCCTTTTAAGCATTAATTCAAAATCCTCTTTAAAATCTTCAGAATCGATATGTGCGTGAGAATCTATCATTTTTTCAATTCTAATAAATCTTCAATTACTTTACTTGCGTGACCTTCAACTTTTACTTTATTATAAATTGATTTGATAATTCCATCTGGAGAAATTATATATGTTGTTCTAATAACACCCATATATTTTTTTCCATACATTGATTTTTCACCCATTACATTATACAAATTACAAATTGCTTTGTCTGAATCTGGTATTAACTGGAAATTAAGATCAAACTTTTGAGTAAAATTGTTGTGAGATTTTAAAGAATCTGGACTTACTCCAATAACCTGAGCATCATAAGATGAAATTCTCTCCATATTGTCTCTAAAGTCGCAAGCCTCTTTAGTGCATCCTGAAGTATTGTCTTTAGGATAAAAATATAGAATTGTCCATTTCCCTGATAATTCAGTTGAGTTGTGGTTGATTCCAGCTTCGTCCACCCAGTTAAATTCAGGTGCTTTTGTATTTAATTCTAATGCCATTTATTCCTCTTATTTATTTTTTAATTCTTCAACTTTAAATAATTTAATGATTTCAATTTCTGTTGGATTTCTTCCTTCAAGAATAATTTCTTTTTTCTTAAATCCGTCATTTTCATTAACTTTTTTCTTTTTATTAAAGTCTGCCGTTAATATATCGGCGTAATCTCTAATTTCTTCTCTTTTAATTTCTTTAATTTCATTTTCAATCAATATTACTTTTACGTTGCAATTGTAATAAGATTTTAATAAATCAAGAAGTAATTCTCTTCTTTGATTAATGTTTGTATAAGCAATATCATTCGAAGCTTTTAAAATTACACTTCCCACTGAAAATTCAATTTCAACCATCGATCCTTTTAAATAGAATAATCCAGTTTCAGAAGTAATTTTTGTTTTAACAAAGTCTTTCCAACTTGCTGTCAACTCCAAAGTACTGATTTGCTTGTTGTCATCAAATTGTTTAACCTGAGTAATAATCGGTTCTTTAATTACTTTTTCAATATTGTTAACATCAGGTAATTTTGGTTTTTGTAAATCTTTTATTTCAGGTTCATTCTTCTCAATTTGCACAGAAGGTGATGCAGTAATTACCTTTGGTTTGGGTTGAATAGTAACATTAGACTCATTCTGATTGGATAAAACACCTAAATTAGGTTTTTTTTTTAATTCATTAATTTCATTTAGCAAAATATTGATGTCTTTTGTTTTATCTAAAGTGGCTACCTGCGATAATGTTAATTCAAATTTTACTCGTGGTTGAAAGGCAAATCTAATTGAGCTTTCAGCCTGAGCTAAAATATTCATTATTCGAATTATATCGTTTTTATTAAAATATTCTGCAGTAGTTTTATATTTAGCAAGGAATGTGGAAGAAGTATTGACAAACTTTTCTCCATTAGTAACATTAAAAGTCAATATATTTCTAAAATGTTCTAAAATACCATTAATGCACTCTTGTAAATCATAACCTTTATTCATAACATCTCTAACAATATTGAACATCTCTTCAATATCATTATTGATTGCTGCATCAGAAACTCTAAAGTAAAAATCTTCATCAATTAGATGAAGAGCATCAGACATTTCTGTATATTTTACATTATTTCCGCAAAAAGCAACTACTTGGTCAAAAATTGATTGACTATCACGCATAGAGCCATCAGCTTTTTTTGCTATTGTAATCAATGATTCTTCATCAATAGTAATATTTTCTTTTTCAGAAATATATTTTAATTGATTAATTATACCATCAAGTTCCATTCTTCTGAATTCAAATCTTTGACATCTACTTAAAATAGTAGGTGGCAATTTATGCACTTCAGTAGTTGCAAAAACGAACATCAAATGGGGTGGAGGCTCTTCGAGAGTTTTTAAAAGTGCATTAAATGCAGAATTCGAAAGCATATGCACTTCATCGATGATATATAATTTATATTTGCCTAAGGCTGGTGGATATTTGGAATTATCTCTTAATTTTCTAATATCTTCAACACTATTATTTGATGCACCATCAATTTCAATAACGTCAAGAGATCTACCTTCTAAAATTTGAATACAAGAATCGCACTCATTGCAGGGCTCAGAACCATTCATATTTGAACAATTGATAGCTCTAGCTAATATTCTTGCGGTAGTAGTTTTCCCAACGCCACGAGGTCCAGAAAATAGATAAGCGTGGTGCAATCTTTTATTTTTGATTGCATTTATTAATGTAGTAGAAATATGGTCTTGTCCAACAACATCATTAAATCGTTGTGGTCTCCATTTCCTAGCCGTTACTATAAATTCTTGCTCTCTATTATCCATTTTCCATCTTTATTTTATATTTGAATATAAACGATTTTTAATGATTATAATTTATTATAAATTGAAAAAACATTGCAATTAATTAGTAAATACCATTATTTTGCGAATTTTTCAATTATAAATCTGATTTATTTCAAATATTCTTTCAAATATTTTCCTGTTAAACTCTTTTTGCTCTTTATTATTTGCTCAGGAGTACCTTCAGCAATGATTTCTCCACCATTAATTCCACCTAATGGTCCAAGGTCTATAATCCAGTCTGCACATTTAATAACATCAAGATTGTGTTCAATTATGATTACTGTATTTCCTTTATCAACCAATTGATAAATCAATTTCATTAAAATTCTGATATCTTCAAAATGAAGTCCTGTTGTTGGTTCATCTAGCAGATACATTGTTTTCCCAGTACTGATTTTAGATAATTCAGTTGCTAATTTAACTCTTTGAGCCTCTCCACCTGAAAGAGTTGGAGCTTGTTGACCTAAAGTAATATAACCTAAACCAACATCTGATAAAGTCTGAAATTTTCTTTTAATCTTTGGCATTTCACTGAAAAATTCTGTTGCTTCTTCTACTGTCATATCCAAAATATCAGCAATAGACTTATTTTTATATTTAACAACTAATGTTTCTTCGTTATAACGTTTTCCATTGCAAGTTTCGCAAGTTACATAAACCTCAGGCAAGAAATTCATTTCAATTTTTTTAATTCCTCCACCTTCACAATCCTCGCATCTGCCTCCAGCAACATTAAATGAAAATCGACCTTGTTTATATCCCCGTATTTTAGAGTCTGGCAATTGAGAGAATAAATCTCTAATTTGAGTAAAAACTCCAGAATAAGTAACTGGGTTTGACCTCGGAGTTCTTCCAATTGGAGATTGATCTATTTCAATTACTTTATCTATAAATTCCAAACCCTTAATTTCTTTATAACTTAAAGGCTTAGCTGTGGAGCGATAAAAATGATGAGATAAAATTGGATATAAAGTATCATTTATTAATGATGATTTACCAGACCCACTTAATCCGGTTACACAAATCAATTTTCCGAGTGGTAATTTTAAATTCACATTCTTTAAATTATTACCAACAGCATTATTTAATTCTATAAAATTTCCATTTCCTTCTCTACGCGTTTCTGGAATTTCAATATCCATGGAACCCATTAAATATTGAGCGGTTAAAGAATCTTTTATTTGCGATTTTTTTAGATTTTTTAATTGACTCGTTTCAATTGATAAAATTACTTCTCCACCGTGGATACCGGCTCTTGGACCTAAATCAATAAGATAATCTGATTCTTCAATCATTGCTTTATCGTGCTCAACAACTAAAACAGAATTGCCCAAATCTCTTAAGTGTTTTAGAGAATTGATTAATTTATCATTATCGTGCTGATGTAAACCAATACTAGGCTCATCAAGCACATACATTATCCCTACAAGCTCAGAACCAATTTGAGAAGCTAATCTTATGCGTTGAGCTTCACCACCTGAGAGAGTTCTAATAGGGCGATTTAATGACAAATAAGATAAACCAACATTATCTAAGAATTTTAAACGGGATACTATTTCTTTTAAAACTATATTTGCTATAGTTTTATCTTTTTCGGATCCATCACTTTTAAAATTTGTAAAATAATTGAGTGCATTATTTATATCTAATTTAGCAACATCAGAAATTGAATTATTATTCACTAGTACTTTTAAGTTACTAGTTTTTAATCTTCCTCCGTGGCAAGTTGTACATTGAACAACTCTCATATAATTTTCAATTTGAGTTCTGACGGCATTACTACTTGTATTCCCATATTGAAATTTATATGCGTTAATTACACCTGGAAACGCAACTTTATATTGAAATGAAGATTCATTCCCAAAACGATATGGTACTGATACTTTTTTATCATCGTGTCCATATAAAAGTAAATCTAATTGTATATCAGGTATTTCACTTATTGGTTTATAAATGCTTATTTTTTCAGTCTTGCAAATTGCATCAATCTGATTAAATAACCAATTTTCCCTTGCTTTTCCTAATAAAGCAATTCCACCTTCAGCAATTGTTTTGGAACGATCTGGTATAATTAAATCAATATCAAAATCTCTAATTTCTCCTAATCCATCGCAATCAGGACAAGCACCATAAGGGGAATTGAATGAAAACATATTAGGAGCAAGTGGTTCATAAGATTGATTGCAAGATGGGCAGGAATATTCTGTACTAAACAGCTTTTCACTATATTTATCTCCAACAATATTATGGAGTATCATTGCAACCCCATCACCCTTGCTGAATGCTAAATCAATGGATTCGTAAAGTCTTCTTTCTTGACTTAAATCGACAATCAATCTATCAATCACTAATTCAATATCGTGTGTTTTATATCTGCTTACCTGATAATCTTCTACTAATTCAACTATTGTTCGATCAACACGAGCTTTAGTAAAACCATTTTTCATCAAAGCTTCAAATAAATCCTGATAATGTCCTTTTCTAGCTCTCACAATTGGAGCTAAAATATAAATTTTTTGGTTTAAAAATTCTTTAAATATTGATTCTATAATTTCATCTTTTGATTTTTTTACAACTGGTATATTGCAATTAACACAGTATTGAATTCCAACTTTTGAATATAATAATCTAAGATAATCATAAATCTCTGTAATTGTTCCAACAGTTGACCTGGGATTCGAAGAAATTGATTTTTGGTCAATTGATATAGCAGGGGAGAGTCCTTCGATAGAATCGACTTCCGGTTTTTTTAGAACATTAAGGAATTGTCTGGCATAAGTAGATAGGCATTCAACATACCTGCGTTGCCCTTCGGCATAAAGAGTATCAAAAGCAAGTGAACTTTTTCCAGAGCCTGATAAACCTGTAATAACTACAAGTTGGTCTCTTGGAATTTCTAAATCTATGTTTTTTAAGTTATGTTCTTTTGCACCTTTTACGATAATTTTTGTTTGAAAATTATCGTTTTGTTCTTCAATAATTATTTCTTCAGTTTCTTCAATTTTCTTTTCAGACTTTTTAGCTTTTGCCATTATATATACATTTCAATAAAAATCAACTTCAACATTTAAATAACTAATAATCAAAGCAATTATTTTGAAATATTAAATAAAAAGCGAATATTTATTCAATCTCGATGTCATATTTTGTTAAAAGACCAATTAATCCATCTATTGAAAATTTGGCTTTACTGATTTTATTTATCTCGGGATCAATCAAATAATTGATAGCTGTGCGAAAATCTGCTTTTTCTAAATTACAGTTTTCCAATATAGCACCTATTAAATTGCAATCTTCGAAAACCATTCCAGATAAATCAGAATTTGAAAAATCTACTTCTTTTAAACTACAATTTTTAAATGTTGAATTATCTAAAGTTACTTTAAAAAATGAAGAAAAATCTAATAAACATTGGTCGTAATTTACCGAAAATCCAAAAGAATTACAGTCTTGGAATTGTAATCCAATCAATTTACAGGATTTGAATGAAGTTTCCCTCAAAGCAGTATTACTCAATTTTGAATTACTGAAATTGCAATTCTTAAATTCACAGTTTTCAAAGCAATTATTTGATAAATCAATATTAGTAAAATTGCAGTTCAAAAATTTACAATTTTCATAATCACTTGTCTTAAAGCCACTTTCAAAGAAATTAATTCCTTGAAATACTTTTTCATTTATATATTCATTATCCATTATTTAAGCGGAGTTTTAGATTCAATTAATACTGTTCTACTATAAAATCTACCTTCCGGTAAATCATTGTTAATGTTCAATTTTGAATCTCCGATTCCTATTATTTCTTTAAAATTAATATCTTCGCGTTTATCTTTCATAAACTCGTAAACGCTATTTGCTCTTTGTTGAGATAATTTTTTATTATAATCTTTTTCTCCAAGTCTATCGGTAGAGCCTGTTATGTTCACTTCAGAATTTGGATTTATAGCTTTATCAATAAACTCAGAAATTACATTTTGATTAAAGTTCGATAACACTGATTTATTAAAATCAAAAACAATCAAATTTAATCTGCCTAATTCAAATTGTTCTTTGCTAATTTGTGTTTGCAAAGGAGATTTAACGGTATAAGTCTTATTTTGCAAGTCTTTATAATCAATTTCAATTGAAACATTTTTTGGATTCTTTTCAATTTCGCTAATTCTTTCAGGTGAAACTATGTTGATTTCCTTGATATCAGATAATTTATCAAATTTTTGCTTATGAATAATTTGGTTATTTGCTTTTAACGTCAAATTGAATTCAGAGGATAAATTTTCGGAATTAATAGAATTTGTTTTTAATTTGATTTTTGATTCATTAATTTTAAATTCCTGGAATTTACTATGGATTACAGGTTCTAGTAATCTACTATTTGTTGAATAAATCTCAACTCTTCTATTTTCTTGATTGGATTCAGCAAAATCACTATTTGTTTTTAATCTTGGGTTTATTGAGCTTCTAATTTCAATTCTTTTTGCATCAATTTGCCATTTATTTTTGAAATATTTCGCGATATTTTCGGCTCTGGATTCTGCCAATGAAATTCTCTCGTCATCATCATTTCCTTCTAAACCATCAGTAGTTCCAGTTAATCTAATATTAATATCAGGATTTAATTTCATTCTGCTGCCAACCAAATCTAATATATAATAATAAATTTCAAGAGTTGACTTTGGAAGATTGGACTCAGTAAAGTCAGATGAATAATTGTGTAAATACTGATTTTTAATTTCAGTTTTTGAACTATCAAAAAAGATATATGGCAAAATTGGATAAGTTTGAGTAACAATAGTTTCTGTAAATTTTACAGGTTCGGATGAAATTGTAACACTTGGAATCTTAGGCTCTTCAATTTTAGTGATTACAGGTTCTTCTTTAACTTCTTCAATAACAGGTGGTGGAATAGTATCAACTGGAGGTAGTTCAGGATATTTGAAGAACTTAGTATATAAAGAAATACCAAGTTTATATGAAGTAGTTTTCCAATCAAATTCTGAAATAGTTGATGTAAGTGGATGAGAATATTCGAAATAAGGTGACAAATAGAATGATTTTGACAATTCAAATTCGTAAGCTATTGAAGGAGAAACAGATAAGGCTGTTGAATTAGTAAATTTTGATTTAATTATTGACCTTTGATTAGATCCTTCATTAAATTTATAAATTTGTGGTGATTCAATATTTTGAGTAATTTCATAATTTGTTCCAAAATTTGCATCACAAATATTTAGAAAAACATTAAAAATAAAAGGTATGCTAAATGGCTTGGATTCAATTCCCAAAGAAAAGTTTATACTTTTAAATTCACCAGAGGAAACATTATTCAAAACTAAATTTTCATAATCATTTTTTAATGGATTATATACTTGGTAAGCAGAAGTAATTTTTTCAAAATTAAAGCTTTGGTGATCATAATTTATTCTACCAGAAACACTTAATAATTCATCAAATATTGAATAATTTAGTAATGCTCCAACAAAATACCCAAAACCATCTCCACTATCAAAAAGACCGCAGTCTCCTGATCCAGGTAATACACTATATGATGCCAGATGATTTAGAAAACCAATTCCCCCAAATATTCCAGCTTTTGAAAATGAGTTATCCTGAATATAACCTTTAAAATCATCTTTTACTAAAGAATTACTAGTATCAAATTCTTTAGTCTGTTGAATAGTACTTGTGTCATAAGCTTTTGTACTATCTTGAGCAAAAACTATATTTATTGAGAAAAAGGAAACTAAAAAGAGTATTATTATTTTATTCATCTACCACCAACTACTATTTCTTTTTGTACTTTTTTTGCTTTAAGACTTTTTTCAACAAAAATAATTTCATTTGTCATTGGATTTTTTTCTAAATAGTACATTAATGTTGAATATGTTGATGGTGTTGGAGTAAATACCTGAACTTGCTCAGGTTGTAATTTTAATTCATTATTAACAAAATCTTTCAAATTTCTCATATCTTCACCATCACATCCAGGATGACCAGCGATGAAATAGTAAGTCAAAAATTGCTTTTTACCAGCTTTTTTTGTTAATTCATAAAATTTATCTCTAAAATCTTTTACATCCCTACCAGATGGCTTACCCATTAAACTCAAAACTCCATTATCTATATGTTCTGGAGCAATTTTCATTTGACCTGATATATGATGTTCAACAACATCTTTCAGATATCTTTCACCATTTTTCTTGTCAGAAATCACTAAATCATATCGAACCCCAGAGCCAACAAAAATCTTTTTAATTCCTGGAATTTTTCTTAATTCAGCCATTAAATCAATCAATGGTTTATGATTATTATCCATTTGGTCGCATAGATTTGGAAAGCTGCATCTCTTTGCTTTGCAAGCACCGTGATTATCTTGAATATCGCATTGATTTTCGTACATATTGGCAGTTGGTCCACCGATATCATTAATATAACCTTTAAAGTCTTTATGCTTCGTAATGTTTTTTATTTCTCTAATTATTGATTCCTTGCTTCTGCTATTTATTCTTCGCCCTTGGTGGACAGTGATGCTGCAAAAATTGCATTCACCATAGCAACCTCTATGAATTTCGACAGAAAATTGAACTGTATCTAATGCTTTTACTTTTCCTTGCTTTTTATAATAAGGGTGAACATCACGCTCGTAGTCATACTCGTGAATTCTATCAAGATAATCTTTAGAAGGTAAAAATTGAGGTGGATTTTGAATTAAAAATCTATTATCAATTTTTTGGACTAACCCTTTGGCATTTAAGGGGTCATTATTACGATAAAATTCTTTAAACATTTTAGCAAATTTATCTTTGTCCTCTTTGCATTCATCAAATGAAGGAATTTCAATGAAACCCTTTTTTGTTTCTTTTCCAATTATGCAAATCCCTCTAACTTCAGAATAATCTTCTTGATTTTTAATTTTTTCAGTTAATTCTAAAATAGTTACTTCGCCAGCGCCATAAACTAAAACATCGGCTTTGCAATCAAAAATTACAGGCTTACGTAGTTTATCATCCCAGTAATCATAATGAACAATTCTTCGTAGACTTGCTTCAACGCCACCTAAAACTATAGGTTTATTTGATTTATAATACTGTTTGATTAAATTAGTGTATTTGATTAATGCTCTGTCAGGTCTTTTATTGTTTTCTCCACCAGGTGTTAAATCATCCGAATGACGTTTCTTCTTTAAAGCTGTATAATTAGCAACCATTGAATCGACACATCCACCAGTAACGCCCCAATAAATTCGTGGCTCACCTAATCTTGAAATATCCTTGTCCGAATTAACATCTGGTTGCGAAATTATACCAACTTTATAGCCAGCATCAATTAGAACTTTGCCAATTACAGCAACTCCATCGTAATAACAATCTATATATACATCACCTGAAACTAAGATTACATCTAGATAATCCCAGCCAAGTATTTTCATTTCTTCTTTTGTTGTTGGTATAAACATTGTAAAAGTATAATAAAAATTAAAAAATTACAGAACGTTACATTAATTATTAAATTGTTAAATTTGGAGTAATGGAGTTTTTTTCATAATTTTGTTTTTTTATATAATCAGGTTTTAAAATGGA
>CAIWET010000440.1 GCA_903911805.1 uncultured Ignavibacteria bacterium
ATATTTTATTAGAAATATTATGAGCAATTTTGAAAAGACCAATGAAGACCTTGTAAAAGAATTAGAATCTTTACAAAATGAGTATAATTCTTTGAAATATGATTATCTTAACGAAATTAATCAATTTAAACAAGCGCAGATTTCATTATTAGATAATGAGCAAAAATTTCGTAGTTATATCGATTTTGCTCCTCATGGAGTTTTTGTTGCTGATAAGAATGGTTATTATATTGAAGTCAATTCAGCAGCTTGTAAAATAACAGGATTTAGCTACACAGAACTTCTTAGTATGAATTTAATTGAATTAGTCCCTTTGCAATCTAAATTAGATGGTGAAATTCATTTTAATAAATTGCTCAATGAAGGATTTTCAAGTGGAGAAACTCAATTCAAAAGAAAAAATGGGACTATAGGTTATTGGACTATAGATGCTGTGAAAATTTCTGAAGATAGATTTTTAGGATTTGTTGTTGATATTACTGAGCGAAAACAATCTGAAGCTAAAATTAGAGAAAAAGATTTGGAGTTTAGGAAGCTTTCATTACATGTTCCGGATTTAATTTTCCAATTTACAAAAAGAGTAGATGGTTCATATTTTGTACCTATTGCGTCTGAAGGTATAATTAATATTTTTGGATGTTTACCTGAGGATGTAGTAGATAGTTTTGATGCAATTGCAAAGGTTATTCATCCTGATGATTCAGAACGCGTTATAAATGATATTGAATTATCAGCAAGTAATTTAACACCTTTTACTTGTGAATTTAGAGTTATATTACCAGAAAAAGGTATTCAATGGATTTATTCAAATTCAACTCCAGAAAAACTTCAAGATGGTAGTATTACTTGGTATGGATTCAATACAAATATTACAATTCGAAAAAATGCTGAAGAGTTGTTAATCCTTCAAAATATTGATTTAGAAAGGCAATATGAAGAATATGTGCAATTAAATGAAGTATTAAAAGAAACAAATTTAGATTTAGAAAAAGCAAAACTTAAAGCAGAAGAGAGTGATAGATTAAAAACGGCTTTTTTACAAAATATTTCTCACGAAGTTAGAACTCCATTAAATGGTATTATTGGTTTTTCGAATCTATTACAGTTAGATAATTTGTCTCAAATTGAAATAAAAGATTTTACAAAAAATATTCAACAAAGTGGCAAAAGATTGGCTGAAACTGTTGATAATATTTTAGAAATGTCAAAATTAGAAACTAATCAAATTATGCCTAACATCAAACCAATTAAAATCAATACTTTTATGAATAAATTGTATGATAACTTTATTGATGATGCAGGTATTAAAGGATTAATATTTAAATTGAATAAAGATTCTAATGACAATGATTTTCAATTTTCAAGTGATGAGACTATTTTAAACATTATTTTGACTAATTTATTGAAAAATGCTATAAAATTCACTTATATTGGATCGGTAATATTTGGTTATGAAATAAATAATGGGAAAATAATGTTTTTTGTTAAAGATTCAGGGATAGGTATTCCTGAGAATAAAAAAAATCAAATATTTCGAAAATTCGCTCAAGCCAATTTATCTATCACAAGAGGGTATGAGGGAGCTGGATTAGGATTGCCAATTAGTCAAGGATTAGTAGAATTACTAGGAGGCAATATTGATATTAAAAGTGAAGTAGATAAAGGAAGTACTTTTAGTTTTACTTTGGTGAATTTAAATAAATTATAAATTAATGTATGAGTTTTTTTGAAAATATAAATAAAATATCTTTATCTTTTCCTAAAGAAATGGAAAAAGGATTTAGAGACTATTTCTTTGAAAAGTCAATAAAAATATTGCGTATTGAATTGTTATTTGTTATATTTCTTTATGCAATTTTTGGAGTTTTGGATACGATATTAGTACCTGAACAGAAATATTTGTTTTTTCAAATACGATATTTGGTTGTTATTCCTATATTATTTGTAGCACTTTTGTTATCTTATTTAAAAGGATTTAAAAAAATCAAAGAGTATGTTTTAGGTATTACATACATTTTTGTTGGCTCTGGTATTATTGTTATGATTATTACTTTACCAAATAATTATATGTATTATCTTGGTTTAATGTTAGTTTTTGCTGGAACATATTTCATTTCAAATTTAAAATTTACAACTGCTTCAATTGTTAGTTGGATTAATGTGATAATATTCAATTTTTGTTATATTAATTACACGAATGAACCAATTAATATGATTGTCGCTGTTAATTTCTTCTATATTTCAGCAAATCTATTGAATATGTTTGCTGCATATTATATCGAATTATTTAATAGAAAAAATTATTTATTAAATAAGCAATTAAATAATAAGCGCAATAGTCTTGAAGAAGAAATTGATAAAAGGTCACAAAATTTAATTCAAAATGAATTAAAGTTTAAAACTGTTGCTGATTTTACTTCAGACTGGGAATATTGGATTGGTCCAGATAACAAAATTCTTTATATGAGCCCATCTTGCGAGAAAATAACAGGATATAAGTCTGAAGAATTTATTTCGAATCCTGAGTTGATTAATAAAATAATTCTTAATGACGATATCATATACTGGAATCAACATAATCAAAGAGTTTGCTCTGTTAATGAAATTTATAATGAAGAAAATATCTTTTTCAGGATTTTACACAAGAATGGATCAGTTGTTTTTATCGAGCATATGTGCAGATCAATTTTTGACAATAAAAAAAATAATTTAGGTCGTAGAGTTAGCAATAGAGATATTACTGAAAGAAGAGCTTTAGAGGATTTAATATTGCACAGTGAAGCAAAACATAAAGCAATGATTAATAATATTGCAGATGTGATTGCAATTATTGATGAGCGACAAATTAATATTTACGTTAGTCCTAATCTTGAAAAATGGTTCGGATGGTTGCCTGATGAAATCATTGGGTTTAATACTTTAGACAATATTCATTCTGATGATATTGAATTAGTTCAAGACGCTTTTAGTTATTTGTTCAGCAAAAGTGAAAATACTTTAACAGCTTCTTGTAGATATAAATGCAAAGACAATTTTTATAAATGGATTGAATTTAATGCTACCAATTTAATAAGCAATCCTCTAATTAATGGAATATTGATTAATTTTAGTGATATTTCTCAAAGAAAAATTGTCGAAGAAGAACTAGTGAATGCAAAGACTAAAGCTGTGGAAAGTGATAAACTCAAAACTGCTTTTCTTAATAATATTCGACATGAAATTCGTACTCCGATAAATGGGATAATAGGATTTTTAACATTTCTAAATGATGATGATATGGATCATAATGAACGAAATGAAATTATTGGAATTATCAATAAAAGCTCAAAGAGACTAATCTCAACAGTTGAAAATATAGTTGAAATTTCTCAGATTCAAACTGGTCATTTTAATCTTGAAAAATCTAAGATTTATATTAATCAAATGATAAATCGTTTTAATAATATCTTCCATACAACATCTTACAATAATGAATTAGAATTTAAAGTGATTAATAATTTGCCTCAAACATTTGATTATTTTATCTCAGATCAATCTAAAATATTTTCGATATATACCAACTTAATTGATAATGCTATCAAGTTTACTCCGGCTGGTTTTATAAAAGTTCACATTGAAAATGATACTGAAAATATAATTTTCTCAATAAATGATACTGGAGTTGGCATCCCACATGCAAAAATTTATTCCATTTTCGAGAATTTTTCGCAAATAGATGTTTCAGAAACAAGGAAATATGAAGGTTCCGGTTTGGGGTTATCAATTGCAAAAGGGTATATTGAATTGTTAGGAGGAAAAATTTGGGTTGAAAGTGAAGAAGGTAAGGGAAGTACTTTTAGCTTTTCTGTGCCAATTAATTAATTATATTGAATAGCTTATTTTAGATTAATCTGTTTTGTATAATGAAACAGTGACTTCTTGCATCATTATATAACTGTGTAAAAAATTTCCATTATATGAATATTTGTTTTAATTATTTCAT
>CAIWET010000441.1 GCA_903911805.1 uncultured Ignavibacteria bacterium
TGCCGTACCAATCCACGCAGACTGGGGGATAGCGGGCATTGGACGACAAATTCTGACCGGCGAATTGACAAAATTATTTCTCCAATAATTGATAAAGGTGATTTGAATATTTTAGATAGTACAGTTAAGGATATTGGTAAAGATTTAAGATCAAGAATAACTATTATTGAAAAAAATGGAAAAGTAATAGCTGATTCTAAAGCTAATCCAAAGTCAATGGAAAATCATTTAGATAGACCTGAGGTTGTTAGTGCAATTACTAATGGGTTTGGTACAGCTATTAGACATAGTTTCTCTGTAGATAAAGATATGATGTATGTTGCTTCACCTCTAAAAATTAATGATAAAAAGGTTGTTATAACTAGACTTAGTGTTTTTATGGATGATTATATAACATTTATTAATAACCTTGAGCAAAATATTCTTAAAATTATATTAATTTCTCTTTTTATTACAATTTTCCTTGCTATTATATTATCTAAGACAATTACAAAGCCAATTAATATTTTGGTAAGTGATACAAATAAAGTAGCTGAAGGAGATTTTTCGATAAGATCTAATATAAAAACAAACGATGAATTGGAATTACTTGGTAATAGTTTTAATAAAATGATAGAAAAGTTAGATGAACTTTTTACTCAAACTGTCAATCAAAAAGATGAGTTAAATAAAATAATTTCATCTATTCAAGAAGGATTAGTAGTAATTGATAAAAGTGGTATTATAACATTATCAAATGAAAGTTTTAATAATATAATTGGTTTAAAATCACTTAAAGGTAAATCATATAAAGAAGTAATACGTGATGAAAATGTTATAAAAATCATTAAAAATATGATTATATCAAATACAAATATTACAAATGAACTTGAATTCAAGGGTGAATATTATATTTGTAATGGAAATTTAATAAATGATAATAATGAATTAGTTATTATTTTCAATAATATTTCAAATCTTAAAAAATTAGAGAATATTAAAAGAGATTTTGTTGTTAATGTGTCACACGAATTAAGAACTCCACTTACTGTTATTAATGGATATATTGAAACATTGGAAGATGAAGTTGACGATAAAAACAAAAAATATGTAAATATTATAAAAAATCATACTAAAAGACTTATTAATATTGTTCAAGATTTATTAATAATTTCGGAATTGGAACAAAAGAATACTACTTTAGATATTTCAGAAGTTAATGTTACAGAATTGGTTGAAAATCTTAAAAGTACTTTTGAACAAAAATTAAAAGAGAAAAATATAAATTTGAATTTTAATATAGAAAATGATTTACACGGATTTTATGCTGATTCTTTTAAATTAGATCAAATTTTTATTAATTTAATTGACAATTCGATTAAATATTCTGAAAAAGGCTCAATTGAAGTTCAAATCAAAAAAGAAGATTCTAATATCAAAATAGAAATTTCTGATACTGGATTAGGAATACCAGAAAAAGATCAAGAAAGAATTTTTGAAAGATTCTATACCGTTGATAAATCAAGATCTAGACAGTATTCTGGTACTGGATTAGGACTTTCAATAGTAAAGCATATAGTAAATCTACATAAAGGTAAAATTGAATTAGTCAGCAAATTGAATAATGGTTCAAAATTTATTATTACATTACCTAAAAACCAAAATTAATATGGATGAGATTAAAATAATTAAAGAAAATAATAAAGTATTCATCTTAGAGGATGAACAAGATATTGCTGAGCTGATTTCATTAAATCTACAGAAAAATGGATTCAGGACAAAAGAATTTTTAAGAGCAGCTAGACTATTAAATTATCTTACAGAAGAAGTTCCAGATTTATTAATATTGGACTTAATGCTTCCAGATATGGACGGTTTGGAAGTATGTAAATTTATTAGAAATAATGATAAATACTCGCATATTCCAATTATAATGTTAACTGCAAAATCTGAAGAATTCGATAAAATCATTGGTTTAGAACTTGGTGCTGACGATTATGTTACCAAGCCATTCTCCCCTAGAGAATTGGTCGCAAGAGTAAAAGCAGTAATTAGACGCGATCAAAAAACAGATAATACAAAGAAATTCAAATATGAAGATATTTTAGAAATTGATTTTGGCAAATTTAATGTTTTAGTCAAAGGCGAAAGTATTAATCTTACTACTACTGAATTTAAAATATTGGAATTACTTGTTACTCGTAAAGGTTGGGTATTTTCTCGTTCTAAAATACTTGATGCAATTGATATTAATGATAAGGGTATTATGGATAGAACAGTTGATGTTCATATCAAAAACTTGCGCGAAAAACTTATGGAAGCAGGAAAACTAATTAAAAATATTAGAGGTATTGGTTATAAGTTTGATGCTTAATTTACAAAATATTTTATAAATATGAATTCTTTTAAAAAACCAAATATTTACATATTTGGTTTTTTTTATGAATTATTAAAGCTAAATATTAGTTAATGATAATTTGTATTTGTTTTATTATTCTCCAGTCCAAGCATTCCAATTTTTATCTGAAGTGAAAAAGGCGATAAATTTGTAATTTATTAAAACTAGCACTGATACTCTTGTCTGTTCTTGAAATACCCCTAAATAAATTAAATTAATCCAAAATCGCAAAAAATAGTCGAATATTTCTTTATATTTTGCTAAATAAGATATAAATGATTAATTTGCATAAATAAAGTTACTAAAGTAACTGAAGATTAGAAACTTGGTAGTTATTTTAAAATTAAATTATTTAAGGTGTTTATTATGAAAAAATTTTATTTCAATCTTTGTATTAAAGTTATCATCATATTGTTAACTTCTGTAATATTTTTTCAATTTATTGGTTGTAATGAAGATTCACCAGTTTCAACAGATCCTACAAATTATGGAACTACAGCTAAATATGAAATTAAACCAGAAATAAATTATTTAATAAAAGATTCTATTTCCGGTGGGAGCTTTAATTTTCCTGAAGGAGGAAGTGGAACAATTACAGTTAGAAAAATCATTCAATCTGATGCAATAAATGGCGAAGGAAATGCTTTTGAAATTGAAGCACCAGCAAATACTAAAATTCAATTTTTACTCAAGCATATCGATGGTGATATTGATTATTTATTAAATTATGTTTCAAACGTTTATGCGACTAATATTGAAGATACGTTATATACAAGATGGTTTTCAGTTCCTTTAACATCATCTTCCAATGGCTATTATATATACAACCTTAATTTACAAGAAGTTTCAATTTTTAATAAATCAAATAAACCTAATATACTTTCTAACAATGTATCAGGAAAATTTGCAACTATTAATTTTCCAAAAGCTGTAAAAGCAGCAATAACAAAAAGTGAATTTGAAAAAGGTATTAAAGAAATTCTTGATAGATTAATAACAGTAAGTCCTAATCCAATAATTGCACAAAGTAAAATCGATAAAATGAAATGGCATGCTGTTGTTTATAATAGTAAATTTTGGACAAGTTGGCCAAATGCTCGTGGAATAATAACTGCATATAGAGCTTTTTCACCTTATCTAAAATCTGATCTTTTTGAATTTATGATGTTAGACGATGCACAACTTTCAAGTGTTGCTCACGAAACTGGTCATTATTTCCAACATATTCTTATTGGTAGTGAAAATTATAAAAAAATAATAGCTTTAGCTCGCAATTCACACGAAATTGGTTCAACACTTAGGTCTAGATATGACCTTTCCGAAGATCCTGCTTATTTAACACAATTATTTATTCAGGGTACTATTAATAATTCATCTGTTAAACAAGCAGGTAATTTTATGCAATCAGATAAACACAGTCCTGATCAAGTTGATTTTCCTTCATTAGAAGGATTTGCAACATTAATGTGGGGTAATTTATTAATTCCAAATAATCAGGAGATTATTCAAAATTTTGAAATGATAAATTGTAGAATTCCTAAAATTACATCTGTAACCTATAAAGACATTTATACACAAATTGCAAATAATGTTGCTGGTGTTAATGAAAGTAGAACTGATTTAGAAACAGTAATGTCAGCTAAAAATGAACAAGATGCATTACCAATAATTTTACAACAAATTGGATGGAATTACAGAGTAAAATGTAGATTTATCGATCAAAACAAAAATCCATTAGTTGGAGTTTCTGCCCGTCCAGTTAGTATATATGACCCAAAAACTTATTACTTGTATTATGGTGTTAATCCAAGTGACAAAGATGGGAACTATGTTTTTAATTACTTTTATCCAGGTAAAGCTATAATTAGGGTTTATTTGAATAATTGGAAAGATTCGATTGATTTATCTCCAGAAATCGCAAATATTGATTGGAAAAAACCTACTACTGAAATAATTAATTTAGGCGATATCACTGTTAGTGCTAACCAAAAGAGTAATATTGAAACTGTACTTATTCCTGCAGGTTCATTTAAAATGGGTGATGGTTCAAGTGAAATTAGCCATATTGTAACAATTACTAAACCTTTTTATATTGGTAAATATGAAATTACAAATAAGCAATACAATGATGTTTTGCCTGGTTTATATACACCTAATGATTTTCCTGTTGAGACTTGTACTTGGGTTGAAGCTGTAGTTTTTTGTAATGAAGCATCAAAAAGAGAAGGATTAGAACAATGTTACACTATTTCTGGTTCAACATATACTTGTAATTTTGACAAAAAAGGTTATAGATTACCTACTGAAGCTGAATGGGAATATGCTTGCAAGGGTACTGGGACTCTTGATGGATTAGCTGAAAATAGACTTTTACCTTACGCATGGAATAATATGAATTCCGGTGGTACAGTTCATCAAATCGGTCAAAAAACTTCAACTGATTATGGATTATATGATATGCTAGGGAATGTGTCGGAATGGTGCTGGGATTGGTATACAGCTTATGGTAGTGCATCAGTCACAAATCCTAATGGTCCTAGCACAGGCTCATATAGAGTGTTAAGAGGTGGAAACTATAATAACCCATGGTCTTATTGTACATATTATTTCAGACAGTATTCATTAGCTGATGATTATTCAACACCTAGAGGTATTAGAATTGTTAGAACAAAATAATGAATAAATATTTAACCAACATAGGGCGGGTCACCCGCCCTTGTTGAGTTTTCATTTCTAGAGTTTAATATTCATTGCTCGTAATTTCTTTTAATAAAATAATATTGGTTTCTACATTAATCTATTTCAGATGATACTAAGGTATTAGCAAACTGTCATTTGAGTTCTAAGCAACATAAATCCTTATAGAAGTATTAAAATCTAAATATTCTAAAAAGTTAATCCTAAGTAAAAGGAGAAGTGAATTTAAATAGTTTATGGATTTACTATTATTCTCTAAAACTTTAACTGGAATATTGCTGTTAATAATTTACTTGATTTAATTGACATTTCTTTGGGTGGATTATAAGATTCTTTTTCTGTTATTTCAATACAATTAAACCATAAAAGAAATCTATCAAAAGTTCTTAAAGAAAAACTGTTATAAAATTGACTTTGTTTTGTAAAAACTGAATCCTCTGGAAAATTATCTATTATTTTAGGAAAAGCTTTCAAATATTTATCTGCATAAAATTGAACTGATCTACTTTCTAATCCATATTTTAAAAGCAAAAATAAAGTAAAACCACATCCAAATTGACCATTCTGTTCTTCATTGTATCCATCATTATAAGACCAATTAAACTCCTTAATGAAATAAA
>CAIWET010000442.1 GCA_903911805.1 uncultured Ignavibacteria bacterium
ATTTATAGCAATTACGAATGGATTTATCATTATTTTTGTAACTTGTATAATTTCAAATATAAATAAAAATAATGCTAAGTTCGATTTTAATCGGAATTTCACTACCCTTAATAAATACAATAGCTTCGTTGATTGTTGCTCTTAGGGCATATAAAAGAAATGATATGTCGGATTTCTCCAGAATTATTATGCTTTCCTTGGTTATTAGGTATTTTATAGCTACTTTTTTAATTTGGTTTTGTTTGGTAATTTTGAATCTCGATAAACTGTATTTTGGGTTAACTTTCATTATTTCAACATTTATTTTTATTATATTAGAAATTTTATACATAAATTTTCGTTCAAATTTCTTAATTTTGAAAATTCGTAATGAGTAATTTAGGTAAAATATGGTGAATAATAGCGACTTAGCTACAAACGAAAATAGTACAGGAAATATCGAAACCCCGCACCACAACGCTGCGGAAGCCCCTACTAGTGCCAATCCAGAGGCACACAAAGACACAACGGGAGCTCATAATTCAGCGACAGAAAGTCATAATGCAGCAGCTGAAGGACACGGTGGAGGCAATGTTTTTACAGAATTATTAACAGGAATCGGCGATCACCACGGTCTTTATATCTTTGATAAGCATATAACCGATCTACCGATGATTATTTATGATAATCAAGAAGGCTTCCATTATTACAATTCAGAACACGCAATGGCAGAAGCTGGTCAATTCAAATTGGTTCACGGCAAAGGTCTTACAAAGACTTCAAATGATTTGCCTGTAACTCTTGATTTATCAGTTACTAATCTTGTTTTTTATCAGTGGACATCTATCATAATAATTATGATTGCATTACAAATGCTTGCAAAATTTTATAGAAAAGGTACAAATCAAGCACCAAAAGCAAAGAGTTTTGCAAATATGGTTGAATTAGGAATTGAATTTGTTAGAGATAACATTGTTTATAAATGTATTCCAAGTAAAAAATTAGGCGATAAATTATTGCCTTATTTCATTGGGTTGCACTTCTTCATATTAATAATGAACTTGCTCGGTTTGGTACCAGGTGGACACACCGCATCAGGCGATATTGGAACAACTGCGGCTTTAGCTGTGATTTCACTTTTTGTTATTAATCTCTCTTCAATCAAAGAATTAGGTTTAGGTAACTTTTTAAAGCACTTAACTGGTGGCGCACCTTGGTGGTTGTGGCCAATTATGATTCCAATTGAAATTATATCGATTTTTACAAAGCCATTCGCATTAACCATACGTCTTTATGCTAATATGACTGCAGGACACGTAATGTTATTTTCGCTTATTGGATTAGTATTCTTCTTTAAATCATTAGGAGTAGCACCAATTACAGTTGGATTTTCAGTGTTTATTATAACACTTGAGTTTTTAGTGGCAGTTCTTCAGGCATATATCTTCACTATGCTAACAGCAGTATTTACAGGAGTAGCCACAGCTCATCACGATGACAGTCATTCTGAAGGTCATACAGCACATAGTCATTAATTTTTTAATATATAATTTTATCACTTTTTAATTTTAGTCGGAGGATATAATGGAAATGAATTTAGCTCACTTATCAGCAGGTCTCGGCGCCGGTATTTCAGTAATTGGTGCAGGTATGGGTATTGGCCGTTTAGCAGCAGCAGCTTTAGAATCAGCTGGTCGTCAGCCAGAAGCAGCAGGCTCAGCACAAACACTTATGCTTATTTCAGCAGCTCTTATCGAAGGTGTTGCATTATTTTCATGCGTTATTTGTATGTTATTAGCAGTAAAATAATCAACTTGTGTATAAATTAAAATCCCCTTCTTTTCTTTAAGGGAAGGGGCTTTTAAAAGTGCTATATTTAATAGCAGTTCTATTTGTTCTTTATATAAAAGTGAAAAAAGTAATTTAAAATAGTAAATAATATTATA
>CAIWET010000443.1 GCA_903911805.1 uncultured Ignavibacteria bacterium
ATGACGCTGCATTCTTTTTCTTTATTAATAGTGTAATCATTTGCTTCAATTAGATATAACTGATTGTTATGGTTCAATTTACACTCATTCCATTGCTTGGTCTTTACACGATAAAAAAGAAGCTAAGAAAATCGAAAATCGAAATAATTTTAATTTAATCGGTAACAAAATTGATAAATTCATTCGAAATATGTCGAATGGACAAACAAATGGAATACCTCAGGGTTCAGTTCTAATGGACTTTATTGCAGAAATCGTTTTAGGTTATGGTGACTTATTATTATCAGAAAGATTGGAGAATTTAGGAATCGATTATAAAATTCTTAGATATAGAGATGATTATAGGATTTACACAAATAGTCAAAATGATTCAACAAAAATAGCAAAAGAATTAAGTGTGATATTATCATTCCTAAATTTTAAATTAAATTCGAGTAAGACAATTTCAACAGATGATTTAATTTTAGGTTCTTTAAAAAAAGATAAGATTTTTTGGCTAAACAACAAACAAAGATCAGATAATATTCAGAAGAGATTATTACAAATTTATTCGTTAGGACAGTTACATCCAAATTCTGGTTCTTTATACAAAGAGGTGAAAGATTTTCTAAAATGGATTCAGAAAAAACAATTAAATCAGTTTGAAAAAAAGAATATTGATGTACTTATTAGCATAGTGGTAAATCTTGCATATAATAATCCAAGAGTGTATTCCTTAGTCATTGCTATTATTAGTATTTTATTGTCATATATTAATGAAAATAAAAAATTAGAAACAATTATTCAAAGTATAAAATTAAAATTCGATCAACAACCAAATACAGAGTATTTAAATATTTGGTTACAGAGATTGACTTTAAACATTAATCCTAATTATAATTTTTCTGGTAAATTATGTAATAAAGTCATTGATGATAATGCTTCTTTGTGGAACTCTGATTGGTTAAATAAAAAATTCAAAAATTTGGTTGACAACTGTAAATTCATTGATAGAGAGTTAATTGAAAAATTAGAAACTAAATTCTCTAAGGAAGAAATAACTAAGATTGGCAATATATTTGAGTATAATTTAAAAATTGATAAAGAATATTTTGAAGATGGTTTGCCCTTTTAAGGAATGGAATAATGGCAGACAATATAACCTTTACGTCATTCAAAAAAATTGAATGACGTAAAGGTTGGAAAAATATTAGAAATAATCGGATAAATGTCCAGTTTTTAATAGAATAAACTGGACAAAATATCGTTAATATAAATTTTAAGAAATAGATGAAAATAATTGATAATATTGAAAATACGATAAATAGATTACCTAAAGGTTATATTTTCACCTATAGTGATTTTATAACAGAGGTGAATAATCAAGAAACTATAATTAAATCTCTAAATCGCTTATCAAAAACAGGAAAAATATTAAAATTATCAAAAGGAAAATTCTATAAACCTGAAAAATCAGTTTTTGGAAATTTATTACCACAGCAATATCAAATTGTTAAGGATTTATTAGAAAATGATGGTAAATTAGTTGGTTATCTAACAGGATTTAGTATATTTAATAATTTAGGTTTAACCACACAAATTAGTAATATTATACAAATCGGTAAAAAAGAAATCAGAAGTTCATTTACAAGAGGTATGTTTAAAATTTCTTTTATCAAACAAAAAAATACGATTACAAAAGACAATATACCATTATTACAAATATTAGATTCTATAAAATTAATAAAGAAAATTCCAGATACATCAACTAAAAAAATCTGTGAACGATTAATAGAATTAATTAAAAATTTGAACGAAGAAGACACCGTAAAATTAATTAAATATTCAAAACAATATCCACCTGCCACAAGAGCATTAATGGGATCATTTATTGATGATAGTGGTAAAGAATATTTAACAGAACCCTTGTTAAAAACACTAAATCCAATTAGTACCTATAAATTTGAAGGAATAAGCGAAGAACTCAAAAGCAGTAATAAATGGAGATTGAAATGATCTTACACGAAAACAAAGAACTTTTCAGTCAATCAGTAAGATTCACTTCCCAGCATGGAAATTCCTGTAAAAGTCTACCACAAATTCCTGTGAAACCTTACCAATGATTCCGGGGAAACCATACCACCGATTCCTGGCAAACCATACCACTCAAAATAGCTAATAATTAATAAACATTAAGAAATAAATGTTTAAC
>CAIWET010000444.1 GCA_903911805.1 uncultured Ignavibacteria bacterium
AGCTGCTCTAAGGCTTTCTTTTGCATTTCTGCATACTGTGCTTCTGTCATTGTTCTGTCCTTTTCTTTTTTTACAAAATTAATTGTTTATTTTGATTTAGACAGACTTTATTTTACACCCTCAATTTTTCATCATCATAAAAAAAGCGGGTTATTAGATTTTCCTTAAAAATAGGTAAATAATGTGCTAAGAAAAATAAATCTTTACCTGTGTAATTTATTCGGTATTCTTTAAAAGAAGACCATTTTTTTAGAAATTGTTCTACTTCCTTTAAATTATTAGGTAATGTTTGTATTTTTAAAGGAATATTCTTCCCATATTTATTCAGTACATTTCTTTTCTCTTTGTTTTTTTTACCGTTTAATACAAAATAACTTGAATCAAATTTGCTTATTACCGAATGAGATGTTGATGAATTTTCAATATTAAAATCTACTGAAATTCTACTCTTTTCCTCTTTAGTGATATGATGAAGTCTTAGAACTTCTTTTTGTGGATATTTATTAATGTCATTTAGTGAATATAGTATAACTTCTTTATCATTTTTTATATACCCATCTATATTGCCAAGCACTTTGAAGTTTTTACTGATTAAAGAAGCCTTATAAGCATTTGTCTTAAAGACATCAATATTTAAGTTTAAATTGTTCATTTGAATACCTTTGTTTTTTATATTTAATACTGGAGTACTTTTTACTTGTTTTTGTTCTAAAGTCAGCATATAATATCTGTAAGTTCCAAATACATTAAAGCCTTGCTTTTTATTATCAATTAAGGTTGAATTTTTAGCACTTATATCAAAATTTACCAAAATTGTTTTACCTGTTGATTCAAAAATATTTTTAATTGAATAATGATCAATAAAATAGCCTAGTTTTTTATATTTAGTAATAGCCTTGCCAAAAAGGTAATTATATGTTGTATCATTAATTTTTTCTATTATTGTATAGCCAATAAGATCGTTTTTATCATAGAAGAATTTCGCCTGCAGTGAAGATGAATATTTACTTAGAAAGTTATTAAAGAAAAATAAATCATTGCTTGTAAATAGAAATCTATATTTATCCTTATTCAACATTTTCCAATTATTTATAAAATTCTCAAAATCACTTACATTTTTAGGTCTATCAAAAATTTCTAACTTTATTTTCTTTGTATATAAATTATATACATTGCGAATATTTTTCTTTTTTTTGCCTTTAGTGTCAAAATAATTACAATCAAATTGATTTATTACTCCTATAAAATCCAATTTAGATGTAATATGATATTCATTTTTAATATTTAGATAATCTTCATGTGAAATATTAATAATTTTAATTGTATTATCGATTGTGTGATTTTCTAAATATTCCTTAGAGAATAATGTAACTTTATTTCTGTATATGAAACCTTCATTTTTAGGTATCAATTTTTTTGCTTTGCTAAGATCCGCCATTTTCCGAATTTCTGTTATAAACTCTTTAAAATTATAATCTTCATATTCCATATTATACACCTATTTAACAAATACTAAAATTGGTTCATATTTATGTCTTTGTTCATCTCTTAATCTCACTTTTTTGTTTTTTGAAATATCTATCGAGAAGTTCGCATGAGTTGGCATTTCCATAAAATATTTACCATCAAAACGAAATCCTATTTGTTTTGCTAAAATGATAGAATCATTTATTAGTGGCAATTCATTTAAAACTGAATTACTGACATTAGATTTAACATCACTAATATTCAAATAGAATTCGCCACCACTTTTAAGCAATATATAAGTATTAAATATTAGGGGTTTCAAAAATCCTTCTTTCCAAGAGTTATATGTATTAAACTTTTTAAAACTCTGATTTTGATCTTCAGAATACTGTTCGATTGCAAAATATGGAGGGGAAGTTAAAGCAAGGTCGAATGTACCTGCTTTATCTTTAAATAGCTTATCTTGCAGAATATCTTCATATGGAGTTGGTTCTAAAGGTTTAAAAAAATGAAAGTTAGGCAATGGACAAATATAATTATTCCAGAATTCTACCAGCATTCCATATCTATCATAAATTGCTTCGTGTACATCAGTACCATAAAAATTTATTATTTTATTCTCAAAACGTTTAGTACTACTAAGAGCTAAAGTACCTACAGTACGGCCACCCCATCCAAGACAAGGGTCAATGATGTTAAATTCTTCTTGATTATTCAATTTATATTGTAATGAATTCTCAATAATAAATTTTGCAATACCTATAGGAAAATTTTGCATTGGCTGATTACCATTAACTAATCTAAGACCTTGCATTAAATGTTTAGATAAATTTGCATTAGGATAATCACTAACAAATTTAAATCTATCTTTTTTAAGTAAAGCCCAGAAATTCTTATAGAAAATATCTTTATCATAAAATTGATCAACAATACTTACACCTTTTGAATTTTTAGAATAAGCAATTTCAGGAAACCAGTGGTTAACAGCTCTAGTAATTTTATTGTTATATGTAATAATTCCTGAGCCATATTTTAAATTTCTGTTTTTAATAGACTTAAAAACAGGATTAATTAATTTGGTTCTGTCATTTTTAATAAATTTTTTGAAAATATTCTATTTGGTGTAAAGTTAAATTACCACTAAAAAAATTATGACCACTGGCAAAAACTTGATTAATAATATAATTTCTTAATTCCTCAGCTTTTTCGTTAAATTCATGGAGTGGCAAAAAATGCCACTCCTGAAATGAGAAATTCAAGTTAGATGGAACTAAATCCATTTTTGTAAAAAGCGGAAGACAATTCAAATCAGACATTTGATACCTCAATTTTATCACTTTTAATAAGTTCAGAATTATCCAAAAGAAATTTTGTTAGCTTATGATATAGAGTTTCTTCTATATCTATTTTGGTATTTACTTTTTCTTGATATTTTTTCACGGCTTTTATTAAAATTTGTTCTTGTATATCAAAATTTGTTTTAAAAAGCCTAATTCGATCCGCCAATTCTATAATGTTTTCTTTTTTGAATTTTTCTTTGAGTTTTTTTATTTTGTTGATAAATAAACTCTTTTCCTTATTATTGAACTCTACCAAAGCTGTATAAGACTCTATGAAAATATTAAATTTTTCATCATCAGATTCAATTTGTTTCCTTTTTGAAATTTCAAACTCTTCAACTAGCATTTTAATAAATTGTTCTTCTATTTTGGAGTTCGGAAATGTGTTAGTTAGAAAATCTAGGAACTTTTCTTCTATTGGTTCTAACTTTCTTTTTTTTTGCACAAAATAATCTTTTGTAAATTCACTTGTTTTTTTGTTTTTTTCAGAATTCTTTTGATTAGCATCTGAGCCAATACTTTCAACTACTATTTCATCATTTATTACCTCAACTTTTGCTTCTATATCTACTTCCATGTTATTTGTTTTGTAATCTTCATCAGTATCAACTTCATCTGAAATTTCAGAATTCTTGCCAATAGAAATGTCATAAGCATTATTTAAAGTTATAGTTCCTTTAAGGACAGCTTCTGCAAGATCTGCGTTGTTTGCACATATATGATTTGCATAGGTTATATAAGTTGCCCCAATGCCGAATATTTTAGCAACAACATCTCTGGATCTGTCAAAATCTTCTATGTTTAAGCCATTAAAAGTAAAATTCTTTTCTGTCTTTCTTCTTTCAAGTATGTACTCATATGTTTTAACAGATAAAATTGCTTTTGCCCCATTACTAATTTGTTTTCTCTGAATATTATCACGAAAAATAAATTCTTCTGGAGTCAGCCCTTCTTTTAATATTTTACAAGTTAATCTTAGTTTCTTAGGATTTTCTAAATATATAGAAATCCTAAATCTTCCAGACAATACAACATTTTCCTTAGTTAGCACAATTGGTTCTAGAATACCTACATTCAATATGCTAGTTTTAAGTGATTCTTTTTCAACATTATTTGCATTAGGAAACATTTCCAGATACGGATGATATTGCAAATTTCTTATTTCATTTTCACTCAAGCTATAAATATTTTCAAACTCAAGACTAGTTGAAGGATACACTTCTAATTCTTTAATACTCTTTATTACATTTTTCATAGGCTCATTAGAATTTTCTCTTGTGTCACTCAATGACACGACATCTTTTGTAATTTGCGATATTTGCAAATTTGTATTTTCTTCTGTGCTAATTTCGTGGGTAGCAACTTTATTGCTAATTATTTCTTGATTTACAGTTTGCTTTTTCATTTTAATTTTCCTTTTTTTATTTTAATTGAATCTTTTGTTAGTTTGTTTTTGAAGAAATAGTTTGGTGACCACTTCGCTTCTGGTTTCTGATATAGGTTTAATTCTATTACTAT
>CAIWET010000445.1 GCA_903911805.1 uncultured Ignavibacteria bacterium
ATTGTTGTCCTACTCCGCGACTTGACCCTGTAATCAGGGCATTTTTTCCTTTTAAATCAATCATTTTTTCTTTTTTATTATTTATAAATTGGAATAATATTATTCTTTAAATTACTGAAAATTGAATCATCTTTTTTGACAAGATTTGTTAAGTTATTATATTCATTTGCAGCTATTTGTTTTAAAATAAAATCCTCATTTATTAACTTTGGATTTAAACCTTTTTTACTAATATTTTCAATTAAATTAGAATTTGTTTGTTGAAATTCATTTGTAAATACTTCCAATTGTTCTAAATTTCCACAAAACCAACTCGAATTCTCAAATGTATTTTCAATAAATTCATTAATTACATTTGTAATTTCTTTAGATTCAATACCATTCCAAAGATCATTATTATTAAAATAAATACTAAATTTAGAATTTAAAACTGCTTCATATATTTTATTTAACTCATTTAGATAATTTTCTTCAACTAGTATTTCAATAATATTTGATCTATAAATAAAATTAAAAATTGTTTCACTTTTAATTCTATCAATTTCATTCCAACTTTTTTCACTTATTTCATCAAATTTCATAATACTCCCTTTAATTATTTACACATAATTTTTAAAATTTTCTGCTTGTTCTAATATCTCTTTAAATACCTCTTCCTTTGTGTCTGGAGGATATCCATGTTTTTTCAAAGTTAATACTAGCTTTACTTTTAATTCCGAGATTAAATCCAATTTGCTAGACCAATCAGTGAACTTTGCTATCTCTTCGACAATAATTTTAACATCTTTAGAAAGTAAAATAAGTTTATCATCAGGAAAAACAAAACATTTTTTATTTGCAATTTCTTTTAAAATATCAAAAAAAGCTTTCTCTTCAAAATCGATTCCCATTTCTTCAAAAGATAATCTTTCATTTTTTAACTCTTCATATAAATTTGCAAATTGTTAAGCTACATCGTCCAAAACATCTTCAGCAAAAATTTCACTTTCTTTTCTTTCATTATATGTTTCCACTAAATTTTTCATTCTTTCAGAAAAATTTATGCTTAGGATTTTATTCATTTTTCTTACATCATTTATAGCCATAGTAAGTAGTCGTTGTAAAAGTTTAATCTTTGTATTTGGTTGTTGAATTCTTTTAATTTTATTCAAATACTCTTCACTAAAAATATCTAATTTGCTATTCTTGACTTTTTTGTCAAGTTTGAAAACTTCTTCTACTCCATTACTTTCTAAGGCTTCAACTATCATTTGTCTGACTATTTGATTCATTTCTTCTGTATCATTAGCTTCTCCACCTGTTATTTTAGCGATAATTGACTTGATAGCTAAATAAAAATATATAAAATCTCTATCATTTTGGGTTATTCTTTCGCTTGATATACATAGTCTATAAGCGGAATTTAATTTCTTTACGTGACCAACAAATTTATACTCTAAATTTGGGATTTTTAATATAAATTCAACTGCTTTATTCAAGCATTTCATTTTTTGAATAGGATCACCATTAAAATACTCTTCATTTTCAAAATCTTCCATTAAAGTATTAATAAATGAAAGTTCATTAATTACAATTTCTTCAGCTTTTTCAATATCCTCAAAATTATTATCTTCTTTCTTGTTGTATTTTGAAAGTGCTTTATTCATATTACTTTTGAAGCCTATATAATCAACAACCAATCCACATTCTTTACCTTCATATTTTCTATTAACTCTTGAAATTGTTTGTATTAGGGTATGCTCTTGAATAGGTTTATCAATATACATTGTATCTAAAAATGGTACATCAAATCCTGTTAACCACATATCAACTAATATTGCTATTTTGAAATTTGATTCTGAATTTTTAAATTGCTTTTCTAATTTCTTCCTATTGTCTTTTGTACCAATCAAATCATAAATATCTTTTTCATCATCTTGGCTTCGAGTCATCACTAATTGCACCATCTCAATTGGCAATAGTTCTTTCTTTTGCGTTTCATTTAGGGAATTTAAATCAGGATATTGCTTTTTAATAAACCATTCAGGTCTATATTTTTTTAATTCTTGGTGAAATTTATATGCAACTTCTCTATTAGAACAAACATACATTACTTTACCTTTTACTGTTGCTCCTTCTTCAATTCTCTTTTCGTAATGTTTAATGAAATCTTTTGCTATTAATTCAAGTCTTAGAGGGTTGCCTAAAATTTCTTCCATTATTGTGACTTCACGCTTACTATCATCAACTTGATATTCGTTAGATCCTTCTTTAACGCATTGATTATAGAATTCTTCTATTTCTTCCAGTTTATGCTCTTTTAGAAGCACTTTAGCAGCTCTGCCTTCATAAACTATTCTTACAGTGATTTCATCACTTACAGATTCCTCCATTGTGTAGGAGTCAACGATACCACCAAAAACATTGATTGTATCATCTATGGGTGTTCCACTAAATCCAATATAGGTAGCATTTGGAAATGAATCGTGTAAATACTTAGCAAATCCATATTTTACAGTTGCAGTATTTTCTTTTTTATTTAATATAACTTTTTGCTCTAAATTTGCTTGAGATCTGTGTGCTTCGTCTGAAATTATAAAAATATTCTCTCTTTCAGATAGTAAATCAGTATTTTCAGAGAATTTTTGTATAGTTGTTAAAAAAACTCCTCCACTTTGTTTATTTTTCAATTTTTCATGTAAATCGTCTCTACTTTCTACACTGATAATTAAATTATCTCCAATAAAATCTTTTGCATTGGTAAATTGTTCGGATAATTGATCTTCTAAATCTACTCTATCAGCAATTAATATAATTGTTGGATTGTTGAAATGAGGTGTTCTCATTAATAATCTTGCTAAAAACAACATTGTCATACTTTTTCCGCAACCTGTTGCTCCAAAGTATGTTCCACCTTTCCCTTTTCCTAATGGACGCATATTATTTACAATGCTATTAAATAGTTTATAAGTTCCATAATACTGCGGATATCTACAAACTACTTTAACATCGTTTGACTTGTCAGGGAAAAATATGAAGTCTTTTACTACATCTAAAAATCGTTCTTTATTAAATAATCCTTTAACTAAAGTAAAAGTTGAATCCAAACCTTTAGCCTCTAATTCTTCATCACCTGTTATTTTTCTCCAAGCATAGAAATCTTTGTACTCAGTGAAAACAGAACCCATTTTACTATTTACACCATCACTAATTATTGAAAAAGCATTATATTTAAATAATTCTGGTATATCTCTTTTATATCTAATACTTAATTGTTTGAAAGCATCAAATATAGTTGTTTTCTCTTTAATGGCAGATTTAAATTCAATAACAACCAATGGTATTCCATTAACATATATTATTGAGTCTGGTATCCTTTTTTCAAATCCTTGAATTTCTAGTTGATTAACAATTTTAAAAGTATTATTTTCGACATTTCTAAAGTCAATAAAACGTATAAAAATATCTTTTTGTGTTCTATCTATTCGTTTAAACACAAAACCATTAGAAACCATTTTAATAATGGATTTATTACTATTATATAAGTCGGCACTTGAATATGAGTCAAGATCCCTAATAATGAAATTAGCTTCCTCAGGAGTTAAATCCACTTGAGAATAATTATTTAACAGATAAGCTTTCAGGTCATCTTTTAGCAAAACTTCCTTAATATGCTTATGAATATTTTCTCCCTTTGTATGAATATAACCCTCTGATTTAAAGAGTTCTATTACTG
>CAIWET010000446.1 GCA_903911805.1 uncultured Ignavibacteria bacterium
ACTTGGAAATGATTAAAAATGTTTATTCCAATTTTGCTAAAAGAGTTGATTCTGCTAAAGAATTAACTGGCAAATCTTTCACTTTAGCTGAAAAAATTCTTTATGCTCACTTATTCAATCAGGAAAGTTTAACCGAATTCAAACGTGGTATTGATTATGTTGACTTCGCTCCAGATAGAGTTGCTATGCAAGATGCTACAGCTCAAATGGCTTTATTACAGTTTATGACTGCTGGCAGAAAAAAAGTTGCTGTTCCTTCAACCGCTCATTGCGATCACTTAATTCCTGCTAAAATTGGCGCTAAAGAAGATTTGAGCAATGCAGTTGAAATGAATAAAGAAGTTTATAGTTTCTTATCTTCAGTTTCTAATAAATACGGTATTGGTTTTTGGAAACCAGGTGCTGGCATTATTCACCAAGTAGTTTTAGAAAATTATGCATTCCCTGGTGGAATGATGATTGGTACTGATTCTCACACAGTTAATGCTGGTGGTCTTGGTATGATTGCTATTGGTGTTGGTGGAGCTGATGCTGTTGACGTTATGGCTGGAATGGCTTGGGAATTGAAATTCCCTAAATTAATTGGTATTAAATTGACTGGAAAATTGAATGGCTGGACTTCAGCTAAAGATATTATTTTAAAAGTTGCTGGCATTTTAACTGTAAAAGGTGGAACAGGTTGCATAGTTGAATATTTTGGCGATGGTGCAAAATCATTATCTTGCACTGGTAAAGCTACTATTTGCAATATGGGTGCCGAAATTGGTGCTACTACTTCTACTTTTGGTTATGATCAAACAATGTATGACTATTTAGTTGCTACAAATAGAAAAGAAGTTGCTGATTTAGCTAATGGCGTTGCAAATTACTTAACTGCAGATCCTGAAGTATACGAAAATCCTGATAAATATTTCGACCAAGTTATTGAAATCAATCTGGATGAATTAGAACCACACTTGAATGGTCCTTTCACTCCAGATTTGGCTTGGCCAATCAGCAAGTTTGCAGAAGCTGTTAAAGAAAATGGTTATCCAGAAAAATTGGATGTTGGATTAATTGGATCTTGTACAAACTCTTCTTACGAAGATATATCAAGAGCTGCTTCATTGGCACAACAAGCAGTTGATAAAAAATTAAAAGTAAAATCAGAATTCACAATCACTCCTGGTTCTGAAATGGTAAGATATACTATCGAAAGAGATGGATTTATTGATACATTCGCTGGTATGGGCGGAGTTGTTTTAGCTAATGCTTGTGGTCCTTGCATTGGTCAATGGATTAGAAAAGATGCCGAAAAAGGCGAAAGAAATTCAATCGTAACTTCTTTCAATAGAAATTTTGCTAAAAGAGCTGACGGCAATCCAAATACTTTTGCTTTTGTTGCTTCTCCAGAAATGGTTACAGCTTTAGCAATTTCTGGTAGCTTAACTTTCAATCCAATGAAAGATAAATTAATGAATGAAGATGGCGTTGAAGTAATGCTTGACGAACCAACAGGATTCGCACTTCCTCCAAAAGGATATGACGTAGAAGATGCAGGATATCAAGCACCAGCTGAAGACGGAAGCGGAATTCAAGTGGATGTTGATCCTAATTCTACCAGACTTCAATTATTATATGAATTTACTCCTTGGAACGGTAATAATATCGAAGGACTTAATTTATTAATTAAAGCAAAAGGAAAATGCACAACTGACCATATTTCAATGGCTGGTCCTTGGTTGAAATTCAGAGGTCATTTAGATAATATTTCTAACAATATGTTAATTGGTGCTGTTAATTATTTCAATGGCGAAACAAATTCAGTTAAAAATCAATTAACTGGCGAATATATGGGTGTTCCTGATACTCAAAGAGCTTACAAAGCTGAAGGAATTGGCTCAATTGTAATCGGCGATGAAAACTATGGTGAAGGTTCATCAAGAGAACACGCAGCAATGGAACCAAGACATTTAGGCGTAAGAGCTGTTATGGTTAAATCTTTTGCGAGAATTCACGAAACTAACCTTAAAAAACAAGGCATGTTAGCATTAACTTTTGCAAATAAAGAAGATTACGAAAAAATCCAGGAAAATGACAAAATTGATATTCTTGGATTAACAACTTTTGCTCCTGGAACACCATTAACTATTGTATTAAACCATAATGATGGCACAAAAGACGAAATATCAGCAAACCACAGCTACAACCAATCACAGATTGAATGGTTCAAAGCTGGTTCTGCTTTAAATATCATTAAAAAACAAAATAATGGATAATATTGAATAGTATTATTAAAGCAAAAAAGACGCATTTTTCAATGCGTCTTTTTTTTGTAAAATAATTAAAAATTTTTAATCTCTTTCTGGAATAGCTTTATAAGCAAAAACGAATTCAGTTTTTGATTTGAACCAAGCAAGTAATTTAGCAGGCCAGTTTTTGTCCATACAAGGTTTTTCGATTAAAAGGAAATATATACCAGAGAAGAATAAAATCCCGATCGATACAACAATAGCATTAATTACAAGAGTTAGCATATAACTATTTCCGATTACCCAGCCAAAAGTAAGTCCTTTAAATGCACCGATAATAATCGTATGGAGCAGATAAATTGAATAACACATTCCACCAATTATTGCAACCGGTTTGAATGACATCACTTTTTTCCAGAATGGAGTATGCATTGATAGGTAATAAAAAACGATAATCGAAGAAATAAAAATAAATCTAAATGGAAGATTTTTTCCGTGATTTATATAAATTAATCCATATAATGCAAAAAAGCCTAAAATTGCAGAAACATATTTATTAATTTTGATTTTCTCTTTATCCAAAGATAAATCAGCGAGTAATAAACCAATAAAAAAGAAATGTAAATAAGTATATAAGGTGTGCATTTTTAGTGGGAAAAACGTTGTAAGCACTGGCATTCCATAAATAATGGAGAGCATAATGCTCCTTCGTTTGACTTTATCTAACTTATATATTTTTGTAAAAAATATTGCTAAAATATAGAATTGAATCTCAATTTCAAGCGACCAAACTACTCCAATCGGAAGAAATTCAGGTAAACCAAAAATAACATTATTCAAATAGAATATTGATGAAAATAGTCCAGTGATTTTAGTTTCAGGATTATCTACACTAAAAGCAATACTAAATATGGTATAAGCAATAATTGCAATCATATAAGGAGGCTCTAATCGAGTTAATCGCCTCATAAAAAATGACTTAAGGTTAATGGGTTTTCTGCCCTCAATGTATACTTTTGCAAAAGGAAGTCCAATAATAAAACCGCTAATAGCAAAAAATAGTTCTACTCCTTGCCAGCCATTATCAAAAATTGGTTTAATCAAACTGCCAAGATAACCAACATTCATTGGAATAATATCAACAGTAGATTTCATATGGAAGAGAATCACTGTGAAAATCGCTATAAACCTCAATCCGTCAATCTCTGCGAAGTAATCGCCGTTTGAAGTAATACGTCTAAACTTATCAATAAAAGCCATATTTCCTATTTTCACAATAATCGAATTACAAAATTAAGAAGATTTTTTGAAATACACTTAAATAAATAATTAATTAAGGAATTTAGGGTAAGAAATTGGGGATTGAAGGAATAATTTTTTAAATTAAAACTACCCGATCATCACTGATTGATGCTACCCCTTAATTTTGCAGAGGACGGCGGCAAGTTCTAGTAAAGAATTTAATTCTATTTTCTAAATTAAAACTCCAATCCTACATTCCCCTTCGAGTTCGAAGGGGTGCCCGTAAGGGCGGGGTAGTTGGTTATTTAAAAAAATTATGTTTTTTCAATTCTATATTTTTAGTGAATAAACAATTCATTTGTTAATAACCATTCTTCTTTTAAAACACCATATTCTTCATAAATAGATTCCATAGCTTCGTCAAGAGTTAAAGCCCACCCATCGTATAAGCAAGGTTCATCTAATGAGGCGTGTAAATATATAAAGAATCCATGAGTGTCATCTTTATCCTCTTCGATAATAATATACTTGACTTCTTCATCATTTTTTAAATTATAAACGTATTTCATAAAAAAAATTATTTTGTTATACCACCATAATGTATTAATTTTCTATTTGAAACTAAAAATATCTCATTTTTTATCTTTAATAAACTTGGAGGCAAAATATCTTCTAAATTACTTTCCATATTCAATACACTTAATAAAGGCAAACTGTCAAATTTATCTGGAATAAATCTAATTGTATCAGTTTTTAACCCAAATGATCTTAAATTTGATTGATTAAATATATTAGGTGGAAAAGTATTTGTTTTATAGTCCCATAAATCAAATGATCTAATATTTTTTTTATAAAATCTTCCAATAAATTCATTATAATCAAAAGTAGGTGAACCTTCATCGATATTAGTGAAAATATTACAAAACTTTATATTATATAAACACCTAGAATGTTCAAAACCAGATGAAATTTTTATATTTTGACATTCTACAAAACTTAATGTAACTACAGGCTCTTTAAATCTAAAATTATCATTAATTTCAATCTTTTTACATTCAATAAAAGCTAAACCCTTTAATTGATTAAATTTACTTAGTGATTCAAGTAATCTTACTTCTTCAATTCTTTCAAATACAATTCCAATTATTCCAAATTTGTTTACAATTGAGTCTAAGAATTTATTTATTTGATTATAATTCAAGTTAACAAATTTCAGTTCAATAGAATTTGATTTATCTTTATTTAATTCAATTAAAGATGATAATAAATTATTTTCATCTAAATAAATTATTTTACTTGGTTTGTAATTTGTTAACTCAGTACCATCATCTTGTAAATAATAAGCATAAACACTTGAAAAAGAATTTGTCGATAAAATTAAAATAATTAGAATTAATTCTGTTAAAAATTTAAATTGTTTCATAATCATCACCTAACTTTTAAATGAAAATTTCCTTCTGAACTATGGAGGAAAAATTCTAAAAACTTTAAAAATATCCAATCTTTCCTATTTCGATGTTCTTAATCTTTCCCATAAAGCACTTAATTGCTTTTTATATAATACTTTTACTCCTGGATTCAAATATGGACCTAGAATTACAGGAACGCCGTAGAATATCACTCCTATTGATACCATTGCATCTTGCATATCAACGGTTGGAGGCAATTCTCCAGTTTGGATTGCTGTTATCAAATATTTCTCATAAATATCTAACATTGAAATATAAGAAACTTCTTCAATTCCGCTGTAATTTGGGAATGCTGCATATCTTTCTGCAGTTGGGATATCTAATAGAATTCCGTCTTTAATCTCGTTTAAAGCGAAATATGCGATAATTTCACCCATTATTCTTACATTACCTATTGTCTTGAAATCTGTTGTTACATCAAGCATATGTTCGATTTTCTTTATTCCTGAAGTATTCCCAAATTCTTTATCAGCCAAATATGCAGTTTGCAATGACCAAAGTTTAATAAAATAGAACAGCATATCCTCTTTTTTAGGGAAGTAATTGAAGAATGTACCTTCCGAAACATCCACAAACTGACAAAGCTCTCTTACCGAGAGCTCGTCTAGTCGTTTATCATTAGTCAATCTTAACATTCCGAACAAAAGATCTATTTTAGTTTTTGCATTTTTACGTTCCCTAAGTGGGAATTCGTGCAATTTCTCTATGTTTGATTTATTAGAACTCAATTTTTACTCCTCCAATTGGAAATAATCCAAGTTGATATAATTCTTTAACTTTTTGGGTTTTTACATCCCAAGAATAGTCTAAAACGTTTTGAGTATTCAATAAATTTTCTACAGACACAAAAGAAATCATTGACCATCCATTAAAGTTTTGTCTGAAGTCAATTTTTATATCTGCTCTTGAGTAATTTGGCTTTCTTTTGCTAAATGCATTTTGAGTATCCCAAGTAGTATAATTTCTTTCAGCTGATAATTTTTCGTCTATTGGAGTATATGGTGCACCACCTGCAATTGTGTATTTTCCTGAAAATTCAATTGTAAAATCTTCTGAAATTTTCCATTCATATCCTGCTAAAACGTTTCCAATAAATTGATTATCAAATGCTCCCCATCTATTTATTCCATCTGAACCTTTGTATTCTTGTCTTACTAAACTTCCTGTTGCAGTTAAATAATATCCATTCGAAAAATTCTTTACCAATGATAATTCTGCACCATAAGATCTGCCAGAGCCATTATTTACTAAATATCCATCTGCAAAAACTCTTCCAAAATTTGCTCCAGAATTTAGCAATGAAAAACTTGAGCTAATGTTTTCTACTGGTGCTTTGCTAATATCTTTATAATAGCCTTCTACTTTGAAAAATGCATCTTCAGCAAATGACCACATATAACCTGCTATGTAGTGTGATGATTGGATAAAGTCCAAGTCTTGATTTTTAGCATTTTCAAAATATGTAATCAATGGAATTGATTGTCTATGCAATCCATATCCGATATTAAAGCTGTGACCAGGCAAGAAATTCCATTTTAATGATGCTCTAGGTTCTAATGTTGATTTGTTGGAAATTTCTAAATATTGTGATGCTAATCCCATATTTAAAGTTAAATCTTCACTCATTCTCCAATTCCAATTGATGTAAGTCATTGCTTGGGCTGAGTTTCCTGATTTTGCCATTTTATAGAGTTCTGTTTCTCCCCAACCGATTGTAAATTTATTCTCTTTCATATCATAAAATCTATATCTTCCAGTAACCCCAACAGTAAATAAGTGGGATTTATTTGGTGAATAGTGCAAATCATACTTCAAATCAAGATAAGATTCACTATTTTTTGCATAAAACCATTTATCTTTTGATGTAACTTCAAATTTTGAATTAGTTGTTATTGAGTCCAATTCTGTGTGGTATGCACCAGAAGAAAATCCTAATGTCATTTTACCATAAAGCTTTTCAGAAAACAAAGATTGTAAGTTAACAGCAACTGCTAAAATATCTGTTCCATTGATAATATCTTGTGTACCAGTCGCAACATAATCTTGCTTGCTCTCCAAGATATTAATATTTGAAGTTCCCCAAAGTCCAGTAATTGATAATGTATTGTCTTTATTCAAATTGAAATCCGATTTGAAAGTAGCATCCTGGTAATTTGGAATACCTGAAAATCCAAAATCAATACCCATTTTATCCAATAAACCCAAGAATGAATATCTATAATTTGCTATAAATGATCCACTTGCGAATTTTGTTGGACCCTCTGCCTGAAGCTCAAATCCATTAAATCCAAATTGACCTAAAAATTCATATTTTTCAGAATTTCCTTTACGAGTTTTCAAATCGAATACACCGCTCATTTTATCGATATATTCTGCTGGAAATGCGCCTGTTAAAAAGTCCGAGTTAGTAAGTAAATTCGAATTAATAGCACTAACAGGACCACCTGTTGAGCCTTGAGTGGCAAAGTGATTTGGATTAGGCACATCGAGCCCATCAATTCTCCAAAGAAGTTCATTTGGCGAGCCACCTCTTATTATTATATCATTTCTTGTGTCATTAGAACCTAAAACTCCGGCATAATTCTGAGCCATTCTTGCTGGATCCATTCTTGAGCCAGCAAATCTATTAACGTCGTCAACCGAAAATTCAATTGCACTAACAATTGCCGATTCATTAATTGCTCTTCCAGCTTCTTTATCTGCTTTAACGATTACTTCCTGCGAAGTAACAAAAGATTCTTCCAATTCAAAATCTTGGTAAACTTCTTTACCGGAAGTAACAATAATTTGAGAATTTTTGGGTTCAAACCCAATCATAGAAATTTTCAAAGTATGTCTACCAACAGGAACATTTTTAATTTTAAAATTTCCTTGATTATCAGTAATTGCACCAATCTTGAGCAATGGAATAGAAACAGTAACAGCAGCCAAAGGTTGTTGATTATTATGGCTCAATATTTTACCTCTCACAATTTGAGAAGGAGAGTTGACTTCAGAGAAAAGGAATTGCTGCATCAAAAGCAGACTCAAAGCTAATATTACTAAATTTTTCATTATACTATAAAATTATATTATAAAACATATTTTAATTACAATTCAAAA
>CAIWET010000447.1 GCA_903911805.1 uncultured Ignavibacteria bacterium
ATTGATTTTTTTAAATAAATTTTTAATTATTAAGATGGAATTTGAAGAAATGTATTAACATTTTCGTGATGTCATTCAGAATGCATTGAGGAATCCATCTTTCTCTTAATTCCCCCTCTAGCAAGAGGGGGCAAGGGGGTGTGTCTTTGCGATTTTAAAACTACCACCCCAAACCCCACCCTAAATCCCTCCCCTTGAAGGGAGGGACTTAAAGAGAAGGAATTTAATTTATCTTTGTAGAGACGCACTGACGTGCGTCTTTCTTCAATTTCATCATCTCAAGCAAAGCGAAGAATCGGGTTAATTAATTTGTATGTCATGCCGCACTTGATGCGGCATCTACGTTTGAAATAACCGTCCGCCACTAACCCCACCCTAAATCCCTCCCCTTGAAGGGAGGGACTTAAAGAGAAGGAATTTAATTTTTCTTTGTAGAGACACACTGACGTGCGTCTTTCTTCAATTTCATCATCTCAAGCGAAGCGAAGAATCGGGTTTAACATTTTCGTGATGTCATTCCGAATGAAATGAGGAATCCATCTTTCTCTTAATTCCCCCTCTAACAAGAGGGGGCAAGGCGATGCACTGAGCTTGTCGAAGTGGGGTGTGTCTTTGTTAAAACTCCTTAATAAATTTTAAATGATAATTTTGCCCATTAATTTCAGTATTAAAAAAATAAATACCTTTCGGATATTTTTCAAATTCGATTTTAATCTCAGATGAATTTAAATCCTGTAAAATAGAATTTATTACTTCTTTACCATTTAAATCAATTATATGGAATTTTAAAGAATTTCCAATTTCAGACACTGGGATAATTAATATTAATTCTTTTGATATAATTACATTTTTAAGTTTAATTTTTTGAGTCGATATTTTATCAACACTTGTAATTTTTTTGCCTAAAAGATACAAGGTTATATTACGGTTTGAGGTTAATAAGTAATCCTCATTTATATGTTCAATAATAAATTTTGGTACAAACAAGTTGGGGTAAACCCTAACTTTCTCCCAATTCATATAATTATAAACATTTATATTGCCTCCTTCACTAACATAAACAATGTTATCCTTCTTTGAGAAATTATACCATGTGCATAATCCAGATTGAAAATAATTAAATTCATTTATTAACGTAAAGTCCATGGTAGTATAAAATATATATTTATAAAATGTTTTAACGCAAATAACTTCAGAACCTTTTGAGAATTTCACATTTTTATTCTCAGACTCCAATTCTTCTATTAATACCTTAATAGGTTTTAGTTCTTTTGCATCCCAAACTTCAACTCTATTACTAACAACTCTTTCATTGACTCCATCAGCAACAGCTTTATCAATAGATAGAGCAATATATTTACCATCAGATGAAATATCAATATCCCACATTCTGGCTGTACTATCAGGATTTTGGATTAATTGAGTAACAGTCATTGTTTTAGGATCAAATATTTCAAAGTGCTTATCTTTTGAAGAGTGCACTTCAAATCCGTGAACAATTAAGCCTATATTTAATTCTTCGTTAATAAACCACTTATATATTTTACTTTTGGGATTATGATTTTTAAGACTATCTATTTTTTTGCAAGTTATTGCATCATATTTGTTTAATAATTGATCCCAAAAGTATTTTCCATCAATTGAGAATTGTTTAATAGGCCATATACATGTTGGGCTTAATATGTGGCTTACCAATTTACCAGATAAATCAAATTTATAGAGCCAAGCACCTCCATGTGCCAATACATACTGGCCATCAGGTGTAAATATTGCTCCATTTACATTTACTCCATCATTATTAAAATTATAACTCCATAAAGTATCTCCAACCTCCTGAGAATAAGTTGATACACTTGCTAAAATAATAAGAACGATATTAATCAGAAACTTTTTCATAATGTTATTCAATTCAAAAAATTGTAACTTTTCAAACTTAAATAAATATAATTATAAAAACAAGATATTATTTATTTTTTTGACAATGTATAGAAGATTATTTTAATCGCTTAGGATTACGTCAATAATTTGAATGCTGCGCATTCACTCATTCAGGGATGAATGAGCTACTATTGCTTTTCTTTAAGTCCCTCCCATCAAGGGCATGAACGGTTCCTGAGCTTGTAGAAGGATAGGGAGAGGTCTGGCAAGAACGTTTTTTCAAACGTAGATGCCGCATCAAGTGCGGCATGACATACAAATTAATTAACGCGATTCTTTGCTTTGCTCAGAATGACGGCATTTAATAGAAGAAGACCTGTCTCGACAAAGATAATAATTCCACCATCGATTTTCCCCTCCTTTTATAAGGAGGGGTGGCAAAACGTGTATTTATGCACGTTTTGAC
>CAIWET010000448.1 GCA_903911805.1 uncultured Ignavibacteria bacterium
GAATCTCTCAAGAAGGGATTGTCTCATTTACATTATTCAACAGATCTCGCTTTTGATGGAGAAGAGGGATTATATTTGGCAAGTGTTAATGATTATGATGTAATCATTTTAGATTTAATGTTGCCAAAAATGGATGGAAAAACTGTTTGCAAGGAATTAAGAAAGCTTAAAATCAATACACCAATTTTAATGTTAACTGCTTTAGACAGTGTTAGCGATAAAATAGAAGGTTTGGATTCCGGTGCTGATGATTATATGACCAAACCGTTCCACATTGAAGAATTATTCGCTAGAGTTCGTTCAATGGTTAGAAGACATAGTGATGAAAAATCAAGCATTATTGAAGTTGCAGATTTAACACTTGATACAGCTACTAGAAAAGTAAACCGCGCTGGCAAGGATATAGTTTTAAGTGCTAAAGAATTTGCAATGCTTGAGTATTTTATGTTGAATAAAAACAAAGTTTTATCAAGAGAAATGATTTCAGAGCACGTTTGGGATATGAATTTTGATCCACAATCAAATGTAATTGACTCATTTGTAAGGTTTTTAAGAGCAAAAATAGATAAAGATTTTGATAAACCTTTGATTCATACTTTAAGAGGAGTTGGATATAAATTGGTGATAGATTGAAATATTTTATAAAAATATCTACAAAAATCACTATTTGGTATATGTTTTCATCAGGGTTAATTATTATTCTGATGGCTGGAGCAATGTATTATATATATGACTTCGAAAGAAGAGAATCTATTGACGAGGATTTGCAAGATTATGCAAACTTTTTGACAACTGGCTTAACAACTGAAGCTGGAGATTTGTCAGAAGTTTACGACAAGTTATTCGAAAAAAAGAATATTCAATCATTGAAGCAACGATGGCATAGATATGCTCTGGTTAGTAATGATTCGATAATATTTGAAGCTGGTCTAAATGTGAATTTAGATTCTGCTATTAGCACTATGGAGACTGAAGGCGAATATTTCTGGAAAACAACGTTTAATACGATTGCATCATCATCAGGCAAATATAGAACTTATTCAGTACCTCTTGCTTCTAAAATCAAAAAAGAATATCGTCTGATAGTTTTCTCTTCTTTAGAGAGATTTTACGAATCATTATATCAATTAAAGTTTACTATTTTAATGATTGTTCCAATAGCTTTAATTTTTGCTGCAATTATTGGTTTTTTTATAGCAAAAAAGCTATTTTCCTCAATTCGATTGATTACTGAAACTGCTTCAAATATTTCTTATAATAATTTAAGCGCTAGAGTTCCCACTGTAAATAATAAAGATGAATTATCACAGTTGGCAGAAACTTTTAATTCGATGATTGAAAGGCTAGAAAAAACTGTTTTAGTAGAAAAGCGATTTATTGCTGATGCTTCTCACGATTTGAGAACTCCGTTGACTGTTATTCAGATTGAATTGGAACTTTTGTTGCAAAATCCAGATACAAATCCTGAATTCAAGCAAGGGATTGAGAAGTGTTTAAAAGAAACTGAAATGATGACAAAACTAGCTGAAGATTTATTGCTTTTAGCAAGATTCGACTCAAACCAATTAATTTTGAATAAAGAAAATGTAAGAATAGATGAATTATTAATTGATTGCGTATCGCAATTGAATAATTTAGCAAAAGCTAACCAAGTAAGTTTTGTAATTGATGTTGATGATTCTGCAACTATAGAATCCGATTTAAAATTAATGAGAAGACTTATTATTAATATTATAGATAATGCTATCAAATATTCCTACCCAAATGAGAAAATTGTAATTTCGCTAAAGACTAACAATCAGGAATGTCTAATATCAGTTAATAATAAAGGTGTACCTATAAAAAATGAATTTATAGGGGTTATTTTTAATAGATTTCAACGGGCAGACGAATCAAGAACAAGTTCTGGATTTGGTTTGGGATTGTCAATAGCTAAAGCAATTGTTGACATACATTTTGGTGAGTTAGTAGTTACTTCTAATGAGGAATCAGGAACTACTATCAAAATCAGATTGAAAACAATATAAGAGAATTATCTTTTAGGTATAGTAAAAAAGAAAGTTGAGCCAACATTTTCAACGCTTTCTACCCAGATTTGACCGCCATTTTTTTCAATAAATTCTTTGCATAAGATCAAACTGTAAATTCCGGGCAAACCATACCACTCATTCCGGGGAAAGTCTACCAGTTGCAACGGGCAAACCTTACCACTCTTTTAGCTAATTTTCAATGAACAAATTTAGTGATTTTTTCTCTTGTAGCTATTAACTTATTTTTGAC
>CAIWET010000449.1 GCA_903911805.1 uncultured Ignavibacteria bacterium
ATTATATTGATAATAATTTTACTTCTTACTGCTTGTGGAGATAATTCCAGTGGGCCTGTAGTAATTCAATATCAAAGGATATATAGTACTGCTGAGCCTTCGAGTTACTGTCCTATTTCAATTACTAATCAATATAATTATCATTATAAAATTGTAGATTTTATTAATTACGATAGTTTTGATGGTAAAATTCTTGATACTCTAAAATACAATGGTTCAATGGAATGGTTTGTTTGGGACAAACATACCGAAAGTATTACCAGTTCATACTTATCAGCAACATATGTTTTAGAAAATATTCATTCAAAGAGATATCCAGTATTCTTTTCTAATTACAAAGGAAAACCAAAGTTTTCTTATGTTTTTGAAGGAAATAGTATTTTAGAATACGACATTGAAAGTTATCCAAATATCGGAGACTTAGAAGTAGATTCATATACTTTTAAAAATGTAAAGAGAATTAGCGATACATTGCAAGCAACTAATATTCTTCAATATAGAGATTATTATTTTGCTAAAGGTGTCGGATTAGTGAAATATAATATCAGACAATCAATTTTTAATCCTAATACTCAAAAAACTGAAACTTTGACTATAGATTGTACATTGTTTGAATTCAAAATAAAATAATATATATTATATCTTCACAAACTTTTCAATTTTATTTCCCATTTTAATAAAATATACTCCTGGGGCAAGATTAGAAACATCAATCTTTAAATTCCCCTCTTGAGGGGTGGCATTTTGCACAGCAAAATGACGGGGTGGAATCTTCTCTCCAAAAACATTATAAATCTCAATTCCTGGATTTTCGAGGGCAGGTTTCGAACCTGCCCCTACATTTATTTCTATATAATCGCTTGCAGGATTTGGAGAAATTAGTAATCTATTTTTCTCAATTTCATTATAATCTGAAATTGATTTCACTCTAAAAGTATTAACAAAACTAAATATACCCCAACCATTTGGGTTGCGTCCTCTAACTCTCCAATAATATGTAGTATCAGAAATTAAATTCTGAATTAATCTTGTTGAATCTTTTTTTGTGGAATCATTAATAATTAAATTCTGAAAATTATTACTTAATGAAAGCTGTAAATGATAATCGCCCACATTTGGTGTAGATCTCTGCCAAATCAATTGAACAGTTTTCTGATTTATTACTTCATTGTTTTTCGGTGCAATTAATACAACTTTTTCAGGTAATGCGAAATTAGCTGCGGGTCCTACATATATTATCAAATATGAATTGTCGTTAAGTTTTAATGCTGCTGGATCTCCACCATTTAAATTTGTCTTGGTGTAACCTTCCCAATTGTTTCCATCTATTGATTTATTGAGCCAGATATTTGCTCCACAACCATAAAATCTGAGTTCATTGTCGTTTATATTTAAAAAATTACCTGTCCAATTATGCAATGAATCAGAGGGGATTATTGATAAATTAGAGAAGGAAAGACCGTCACTAGAAGTAAGGTGGAATGCACCTTCTGCTGGAGCTCCTTTTGGACACAAATAGTGATAAACTCCTTTGTACATTGCAACCGATGGATCTATTATTTTTTGATTTGGATGGTCGAATCTTGGCATTGGCTCAAAGGTATAATTAACACCATCATCACTAATTGCAGAATATGTATTAATTAATGAATCAGAAATTTGCTGTGTTGTTTCACTTGATGAATAATAAATTCGGATTTTTCCATGGGGAGTTACTACTAAAGCTGGGTCAAATGGTCGTTGATAGGTTTGAGGTAAACCATTAATAATAATTGGAGTTGGCTCTGTCCAAGATTTCCCGTTATTGTAAGAAAACTTAACTGCTACTTTGTCCCAAGAGCTTGAATTTTGTGGTAATCTGAACCATTGGAATGCAGCAACCAATGTATCGCCTTTCCATTTGATAACAGTTGGGACTCCTGAAGAATCCTGGAAAACTGAATTAGCGCCAAAAGCAATTCCATCATTGGAATATGCAATTCTCAACGCATTATTCCAAGGTCCATTTTGCAAAATCGAGGATTTTTTTCGGGTAACATAATACATAATGTATTTATCGCCATATTTAACAACTGCAGGATCTTTAACCTCGTCACTTTCAAGTTTATTGTCCAAAACAAGTCTGGTTCCATTTTCCTGATTCCAATTTGAACCATCAAAAGAAAACATAGAACTAATTCCTACTTTAGCATTATTACTAAAGCAATAAAAACGAAAACCATTGCCAGTACTAATGCCATTAGCCATCATTAAATTATTAACACTAAAATCAGGTTGACGGATGAAATTAATGCCATCATTAGAAGTACAATGCCAATTTTTCCCTTGAGGTGCTCCGCCAGCAAAGTAATGCAAAGTATCGCCTATTTGTAAAAGTGAGGGGTCCATTATGGGCTGACCATCAACCACAAAACGAGTACCTTCCTCGATTGAAAAATTAATTCCATCGGTGGAAATAGCTGAAAATGTTCGTGGAAAAGTATTGTCTGGATTGCCAGTAAAATATAAACGGTAAATACCATTTTTATAAATAATGTCCGGATCACAAGCGGGAGATTTCCAATTTTCAGCACCAGGAAGATTTATTTTTTGTGTAGTCCATTTGTCTATACCATTTTCAGAATAGCTAACCATAATACCATCTCTCGTTGGAGTGATTAATCCTTGGAAATAAACAAATACTTTCCCATTATGACCAATTACTGCATCCGGAACATCAGCTGAATCATTAAAAACTAAAGAAGTTTTAGTCCATTGCAATCCGTCAGGTGATGTTGCAATTAATATTAATGATTGCTTTGGCTGGCAAATAGCATTACTTGCCATTATAAATAATAATAATAGTATCTTTTTCATATTACATCTTTACAAACTTTTCAAATTTATCTCCAATTTTAATAAAATATACCCCTGGGGCAAGATTGGAAACATCAATCTTGAAAACCCCACCTAAATCCTCCCCAGTGGGGAGGACTTTTCCTGTTCCCTCCCCGATGGGGAGGGATAGGGTGGGGTTCTTCTCCCCAAAGATGTTAAAAATCTCAATTCCTGGATTTTCGAGGGCAGGTTTAGAACCTGCCCCTACATTTATTTCTATATAATCACTTGCTGGATTTGGTGAAATTAATAATCTATTTTGCTCGTTTTCGGTTACACCAACTGTTTTTGGTCTTAATAATCTGTCTCCAGTAAATATTAAGTTATTTTGACTTGTTGTCAATCCTGCTGTAATTAGATTAAATTTCTGATTTACTAATTTTGTATTCTTATCAATTATATAGAAATCATAAGTTGGTACAAATGGATCTATAAAATCAATTAAAATGAGGTTATTAACAAAATCAAAAATAGCAGCATATCTTTTATCAAATTTATTAGAATTAATAAATGATGAAAAAGTTTTTGTATCAAAGATTTCTACTTCATAAGGGTATTGTCTGCAAACACCTACAAGCTGATCGTCCAAAGAGAATTTTATATCCATAAAAGTAGATTGATTGTCAGGAGCTTCTAACTCAAATCTTTTAATCTCAGTTAAAGAATCAGTATTCCAAAGAGTAAGATAAAATTTCTTATTCTTCTGGCTGTCTGTATAAATTGAAGCCGTTGCAAACATTTTGCCATTGTGTGATACTTTGAGAATTACTTGTAAATTATTAGTAATGATTGATTTGACTTCTTTACCTTTAATAAAATTAAATAATCCAATCTTATTTGAGCCATTTTTTAAATCAAATATAGAAATAGCAATGCTATCATTCAATATATCACCATTAACCATATTAGTAACTTGCTTAATAGCTTTTTCAGCTTTTACATCCCATATATTAGACCCACCTCCTCCATCTCTAGTAACAATATAGTTGCCAGAAGATGAAATATTCATTCCATAAATATATGGAACTCCACTATTGTCAAATGTAGAAACAAAACTACCGTCAGATGAACGAAACTTATTGATATTACTTCCAACAGCAACATAAATAAATTCTCCATCTTTAGAGAATTGAGCATATGAGCCACCAATATCTTTTTCCCAGGCAATTTCGTATTCCTGAGAAAAAAGGTTAGTGGATATTATTATTAATATAATTATTAGCTTTTTCATCTATTTTAGCATAATTGAAAGTTGCAAATGACCGCCCAAACCAAGCTCAACGATTTTTTGCAAAGTTGAGAATCTAACTTCTTTAACGTCATTTTCAAGTTTTGAAATATAGGATTTGGAGGTGCCAACTTTTAGCGCAAGTTCTTCCTGAGTAAGCCCTTTTTCTAATCGAGCCTCTTGCAACAAAGCACCTAGTTTAAATGATTCATAGCCTTTTTCGAGTTCATCACGTCCGATAGATCCTTTTTCTCCATAGTGTACTTCTTTGAATTGCTCTAAAGAAATTAATTTATCCTTTTTCATCGAAATATTCCTTTTTAATTTTAATTGCTTTTTTGATTTCTAATACATTAGTTTTTTGAGTTTTCTTTTGATAAGCGTTTTCGATAATTACTAGATTACCCTCATCAAAAAAACAAAATATTCTAAAAATATTATTACCTACTTGAACTCTAATTTCAAATATACCTTCAGATGATTCAATATGCTTCAGATATTTCTCTGGAACATATTGCAAATCTTCTAATAATTGCAAAGTCCAGATAATCTTGTTTTTTACCTTATCATTTTGCTTTATAAAGAATTTTTCAAAATAATCTTTATAAAAGTAAATCTGCCTATATTTTACTTCTTTTTCTTTCATAGTTTCACTATAGTGCAACTTAAATGATTGACGTTTAATCTCATTAATTTATTTCTTTACATCTTTACAAATTTTTCAAATATATCGCCAATTTTAATAAAATATACCCCTGGAGCAAGATTAGAAACATCAATCTTGAAAACCCCACCTAAATCCTCCCCAGTGGGGAGGATTTTTCCTGTTCCCTCCCCGATGGGGAGGGATAGGGTGGGGTTCTTCTCCCCAAAGAGGTTATAAATCTCAATTCCTGGATTTTCGAGGGCAGGTTTAGAACCTGCCCCTACATTTATTTCTATATAATCACTTGCAGGATTTGGTGAAATTAATAATCTTTTTTGCTCGTTTTCTGAAACACCTACTGTTTTTGGTTTGAGCAAAGCACTACCTGTAAAAATAAGATTATTAAAACTCGAAGTTAATGGCAATACTTGTAAATGAAAACGTTGATCTATTTTCATATTATTAATATTAATTGAAACTAAAGAAGTGGTATCTATGCTAATATCAGTATAGTGAAAAAATATTTGATTTTGAGAAAAATCGAAAAATGAACATAACCATTTATCATAATTTTTAGAATTAGTAATTTCTATTAATTTTGGAATACTATAAATGTTTGATATATATGGTAATGACCTGCTTATACCGACAAAATTATCATCCCATGAAAATTTGATTTGAAAGAAAGTAGTTCCTGTTTCATTATCAATAAGTTCAAATCTTTTAATTTCAGTTAATGTTTCTGTATCCCATAGAGTGAAGTAGTATTTTGTGCCACTTATTGATGCAGTAGCAAACATTTTTCCGTTGTGAGAGAGCTTTAAATATCCTTGCCAAATGTCTGAATTTACAGATTTTAATTCCTTTTCAGAATTAATATCAATTACTACAATTTTTCTTGAATCTCCTCCAATATCCTTAATGCAAAGTATACTTTTTTCGTCAGGCATTATTTCTGACCATTTTATACCTTTATATTGTTTTAATGCTTTTTCTGTTTTAACATCATATAAATTTAAAGTTCCCTCTTGGTCACCTAATCTTGCAATTGCATAAGTATCATTTTTTGAAATACACAAACTATAAAATTCTGATATTTTTTGTAATCCTGCATTATCAAAAGTAGATACAAAACTTCCATCAGAAGAGCGATACTTACTGATAGTATTTCCACCAGCCACATAAATAAACTCACCATCTTTAGAAAATTGAGCATAAGTGCCACCAATATCTTTTTCCCAAGCAATTTCGTATTCCTGAGAAAAAAGGTTAGTGGTAATTATTATTAATATTATAATTAGCTTTTTCATTAGTATATTACCCAATCAGAATAAATCTGCTTTGATTTAACTCGATACCCCACTGAAATAATAACATCTAGATTGTAGAATTCTATTTGCCTTTCTATTAATCTACCACCTTCTGATTGAACTGTTGCAAATTTTGCAACAGTTGAAATTATGTCTAATTCATTTTCATCAAATATATTTTTAATATGTCTTGATATAACTGACTTATTTCTACCCAATAGCGAACTAATTTGATTTAAAGTCAACCAAACAGATTCTAAATCTACTAACACATCAAGTTGAATATTGCCATCTTGACTTTGATAAATCTGTATTTTATTTTGTTCTTCCATATTTTTATAATTTTATAAACTTTTCAAATTTATTTCCCATTTTGATGAAATATACACCTGGAGCAAGATTAGAAACATCAATCTTGAAAACCCCACCTAAATCCTCCCCATTGGGGAGGACTTTTCCTGTTCCCTCCCCGATGGGGAGGGATAGGGTGGGGTTCTTCTCCCCAAAGATGTTATAAATCTCAATTTTTAAACCTTCCGAAGGTTTAGAACCTTCGGAAGGTTGCATTACTGTAATATAATCACTTGCTGGATTTGGCGAAATCGATTCAGATATATCCTTCTCTTCTTCAATTGCTAAATAATCATTGCTTAAGAATGAATTTCTTTCTTTGTTGAGCTGAAACATTAGCCATTGGGGACCTTTGCCGATTCCTGCGGTGATGCAATAGGCTCTGCCATAATTATCTTTAACATTTGGATATGAGGCAAACCCACCATAAATATAAATATCAGTTTTACCATCTTTATTGAAATCTGCAATTAGTGGTGCGTGGTCAATATCGATAGTGTCACCATATTGCTTGGCTAAATCCATCGTCCAAATTGTATCGCCTGTTTGCCCTTTTAAAGTATATAAAACTCCATAGGAATCACCAAAAACAACATCTAAGTAATTGTCTCCATCAATATCACTTAGAGCTACACCGCGAAAGCATTGCCCATAATCTTTAATTTCATAAGTCCAATAAAGTTTTCCGTCATTCCTGAGTGCAGTTATATAATAATAATTAGAAAAAATGATTTCGTACTTGCCATCTTTATCCAAATCAGCAATTACTGCAGGAGAAGCTGTATAAAAATTATTAAAGGAATATTTCCAAGTGATTATTCCATTTTGAGCATTTAAAACATAGAGATTGCCGTCATAGCAACCCAAAACTAATTCTTGAATACCGTCATTATTTAAATCAGCTACGGCAGTCCCGTGGTAAAAGTAATTTTTTGCTTCAACATTCTTCCACAGAACTGAATGGTCCTTTCCGCTATAGCCAACTATTATATTCTTTTTCCTGAAACTCCAGGTGGCAACCACAAAATCTGGATATCCATCATTATTGATATTGCATATTGTTGGAGCTGTTTGCACCCAGCAACTATCATCAACTTGAATTTCCCAATTTCGTTCGCCAGTTTTTGCATCTAAGTCAATAAGATATCCAGTGAACTCACCGTGAAGAATTTCTTGCTTGCCATCACCATCCAAGTCAGCCATAGTTGGAGGAGAATCCGAACCACGAGTATTGGCTGCCCATTTGATTTCACCTGTTTTTCCATTAAAGCAAAAAGTTTTTGGATTGCAAGATCCTGGCAAAATTACTTCTAAATTGCCATCATCATCTGCATCTACAATCAAAGGAGCAACGTCACCGCAACCTCCAATATCTTTTTTCCAAAGCAATGAGCCATCTTCTGCATTAAGGCAATAGATATAACCATCATTTCTATAATTGCTAAAAACAATTTCTAAATAACCATCGCCATCTAAATCAGCCGAAGCAGATTGGCCAAATGAATTATCTTTAGTGTCATAAGTCCAATTAATTTTTGGAATCTGAGAATGAAGATTTCCAAAAGCCATTAAAAATAAAATTAAGTATATTTTTTTCATATAGTATTTCTTATATTATTAAAGTAATAAATGCAACTTAAATAAATAAATAATTATCAGCAAATAAATTCTAAAAAATATGA
>CAIWET010000450.1 GCA_903911805.1 uncultured Ignavibacteria bacterium
ATACTATTCTTACGGTATGGTTGAGCCGGAATGGAATTATTCCGCTACCTAATCTTATTGATATGGTTACAATGGTATGGAGAAAGAAATTCTTATTATTATGGTTTTATAATTTATGACCCAAGAAAAATCCTAATTTGCAATTAAAATAAAAAAAACCCTTTAATCAAATTAAAGGGTTTTTTTATTCTTGGTACCGGAGGAGGGATTTGAACCCCCGACACATGGATTATGATTCCATTGCTCTAACCAACTGAGCTACTCCGGCATACCATTATTATTTATTTTACAAAATAATAGATTTCAAATTTACGACTATTTTTGATAATATACAAGAAAAAAAATCCCAATAACAAAATATTGGGATTTTTTAAATTTAAAATCTTATTTTTTTGCTAATGTTTTCTCTAATTTTTCATCAGATAAAGCATTTAAGAATTTTACTATTGATTCTACTTCTTCAGTTTTGAATTCTTTACCTAAATTAAGAGCACCCATAGTTTTTACTGCTTCTTCTAAAGTTGCAGCTTTACCATCGTGGAAATAAGGAGCAGTTAAAGCAATATTTCTTAATTGAGCTACTTTAAACATATATTTATCTGTTTCAACTTTTGTTAAGTCGTACTTGCCTTTGTCTGTTTCATTTGCATAAGGTTTAACCAATCCCATTTTTTGTAACATATTGCCACCAAATAATGGACCAGTATGACAAGTGATACAACCAGATTCAACAAATAATTTTAAACCTTTTTTCTCAGCACCAGTTAAAGCAGTTTTATCTCCAGCAATATATTTGTCATATCTTGATTTGGAAATTAATGTTCTTTCGAATGCTGCGATTGCTTTTGCAATGTTGTCGTAAGTGATTTTTTCTTTAGCTGTTGGATAAGCTTTGTCAAATAAAGCTGTATATTCTGCAATTGCAGAAATTGCTTTAACAGCAGCTTTTTCGTCCTTAATTGCCATTTCAGCAGGATTTAGAACTGGACCTTTAGCTTGTTCAACTAAATCTTTAGCTCTCATATCCCAGAATTGCGCAATTTGGAATCCAGCATTCAATACTGTAGGGGAGTTTCTAGTGCCAATCTTGCCTTCTACTGAGCCTTTTGAAGTAATTTGATTATCAACACCAGCTAATTTTTCTACGTCGTGGCAAGTAGCACAAGATTGATTATTGTTCAATGATAATGCTTTTTCGTGGTATAATTTTTTACCTAAAGAAACCAAATCAGGAGTATCATTTTCAGATCCTGGCATTTTACCAGGTAAAGCACCAAATAGTGTTTTAGCTTTATTGAAAAGCTCAGTTTCCTGCATTGGATTCAATCCAGATTCTTTAGCATCAGAATCTGTTTTTTTGCCGCAACTTGCAATCAATGCGAATGAAATTGCAATTAATAGTAAATACTTTTTCATAATAAATTCGACTTTCTTTATTTTACAAAAATACTGTTTACAAATATATTAAAAATATAGTTTTTGATTAATATTAAGAATCTAATTAACTGGCTCATCGTGGAGCTTAGTTCTAATTAAATTAATTTCTTTTCCATCACCTTTTAATTTTAAATTATGGAAATTTTTATCAAGATCAATCAAGTAAGATTCTTTTTTATCATTGAAAGTGAAATTAATTTGATTATCTTTAATGGTATATCCAAAATATTCCTTTGTGTCTGGTTTTGCTGAATTATATCTAAATCCTGCACCAGCAGTATCTGGAGCTAAGAATTTATAAATTTGTTCATTGGAATTCCAGGCACCAAAGATTAAATCACTCATTTGAGCTTTACGGTAACGCAATTTTAATCCTTCATTTTGCACTTCACCAGTCAAACTGTCTTTAGTTGGATGTTCATTTTGTTTGATTTCCACAACAAAACTATCTTTATCTAATTTTACAACATCAAAAGTTAAAGTTTTTTCCTGGTCACCTTTTTTGTCTATCAAAAGGAATTTTCCATCTTCAAACTTATATTTTAGAGTATCAGCAATATTTGCTAAATCATAACCTAATCCACCTTCAGTAAAACGTACTAATGAAAAACTTCTTAGGTCATTAACCCAAGCACTTTCGGTTAATAGTTTTTCATTCTGTGATTTTCCGCAGGAAGAAATTAATATTATTGTTAAAATTAAAAGTACTTTTTTCATTTATTCTCCTAAAAAAAAAAGATTTAATACAGTCTGCATTAAATCTCTTTTAAATTCTAATTTATCATATTATAGATTATGTTCTTCTAGTAGCTCTTCTATGGTTTTACTTGTTGATTTTGAAACAATATCACCAAAAAGAGTTGCTTTTTTTCTTTCGATATTGAAAGAAGATAATAATTTTACTTTAGCAATCAAAAGTTTTTCTTCGATAGGCTTACTAAGAAAATCATCAGCACCAGCTTCAATAGATTTGATTTGATTAGCAACATCATTTAAAGCAGTAACAATAACAACTGGAATGTTTTTTGTATGTTCTTGGGCTTTCAATTTTTTAACAGTTTCGTAACCATCTAATCTTGGCATCATAACATCTAAAACAATTGCGTCGGGTAATCTTAGTTCTACCTTTTCTAAGCAATCAATTCCATCATAAGCTTCGACAGCTTCATAAGAATTTGCTTCTAAATATCTTCTTAAAAGTTTAGTGGTGATTTTATTATCATCAACAACCATTATAAAAGGTTTTCTCATATATATGTCCCAATTTCTTTATTCAAATTACTATGTTAAAAATTTACTTTTTATCAATGGCAAAATTAACAATAATATACA
>CAIWET010000451.1 GCA_903911805.1 uncultured Ignavibacteria bacterium
ATAAATGGTACAAATATGAATACTGAAAAGAAAGAACCTTCAATAATAAGCGAATCTGTCCAGGATTATCTTAAAACAATCCATAAATTGCAGACAACCGAGGCAGTTTCAACCACAGATATTTCTAAAGAATTAGATGTTTCGGGTGCATCAGTTACTGGAATGCTAAAAAGATTATCAACAATGGGTCTTGTTGAATATAATTCATATAAAGGCGTTAAATTATCATTAGCCGGTGAAAAAATTGCATTGGAAATTATAAGACATCACAGACTTTTAGAATTATATTTAAAAGAGATGTTAGGATACCCATTAGAAAAAGTCCACGAGGAAGCTTGCAGATTAGAGCACGCAATATCTGATGAATTGGGTAATAAAATTGCTGAAATGCTTGGCGACCCTCAATATGATCCACACGGTCATCCAATTCCAGCAAAAGATGGTTTTATGCCACTGGATTCGAATAAAACACTTTTGAGTGCTGGAATTAATCAAAATGTAAAAATTGTAAAATTATCAGACCACGATCCAAAATTATTAGAATATCTTGAAAATATGAATTTGCTACCTGGAGTAACTGTTAGTGTATTACATATTGAGCCATTTAGTGGACCAGTTAAAATAGTTGTTGATGGTGTTGAAAAAATAATTGGTTACGAAGTAGCAAATAATATATTTGTTGATTAATAGAAAATTAAATAATCTAAATAACAAATAAAAGTTAAAACTTTAGGAGAATGGTATGCTTGAATATTCTGTAGTTATTATTACTCTTATTTTGATAGGAATTTCTTCAATTTTTATATTGAAGCATAGAGCTGAAATTTTTAGAAAAAAACCAGTTGAAGCTTATCAAGAAGAAATGAAGACAAGTGGCTTAAAACGAGTTCTTGGAAGATGGGGGCTCACTAGTATTGGCGTTGGTGCAATTATTGGTGCCGGAATTTTTGTTATGACAGGTATTGGTGCAAGAGAGCACGCAGGACCTGCATTAGCTCTTTCGTTCGTAGTAGCAGGCATTGGCTGTACTTTTGCAGCCTTATGTTATGCAGAATTTGCTTCATTTTTACCTGTTGAAGGTTCAGCTTATGCATATTCTTATGCTACAATGGGTGAATTTTTTGCTTGGATTATTGGATGGGATTTAATTCTTGAATACGCTATGGCTTCTTCAGCTGTTAGTGTTGGATGGAGTGGATATTTAGGTAAATTTTTAAATTTATTTAATATTAAATTACCTTTCTGGCTTATGAATGATGGATTCACTTCCTCGAGTTTACTGCGGGAGGCTAGTACAGATCCCGCAAAAATGACCAATTTGACAAATCATTTTTCATCACTTGATTTGCCAACAATTTTTGGTCAACCATTTTCATTCAATTTACCTGCTTTTCTTATTGTTTGGGTTGTTACTTTAATTTTAGTAAAAGGAATTAAAGAAGCCGCAAATACAAATACTGTAATGGTTGGAATTAAATTATTAGTGGTAATATTTATTATTATTGCTGGTGCATTCTATATTAATATTGAAAATTGGACTCCTTTTATTCCTCAAGCAGAAACAATTACAGGACCATTAGGAACACACGAAGCTTATGGTTTTGCAGGAATTATTTCTGGTGCAGCTTATATCTTTTTTGCTTACATTGGATTTGATACTGTTTCAACTCAAGCAGGTGAAGCAAAAAATCCTCAAAAAGATGTTCCATTTGGAATTATAGTTTCATTGATTGTTTGTACAGTACTATACATATTAGTTTCTTTAGTACTAACAGGAATGGTTAATTATCGTACTATTGATTTAACAGCTCCTATTGCTGATGCATTCAGACAAGTAGGTTTGACTTATGCAGTATTGATTATTTCGATTGCAGCAATAGCTGGATTAACCTCAGTACTAATTGTAATGTTATTGGGACAATCAAGAGTATTTTATGCAATGAGTAGAGATGGATTATTACCAAAAAATCCTTTTGGATTATTACACCAAAAATTCAAAACTCCATACAAAGCTTCACTATTAACAGGAGCAGTTGTTTCAGTAATTGCAGCTTTAACGCCAATTAATGTTATTGCTGAATTGGTAAATATTGGAACTTTACTAGCATTTGTAATGGTTTGTGCCTCAGTATTACTTATGAGAATTAAGCAACCAGATCGACCAAGACCATTCAAAACACCAGCAATTTGGTTTGTAGCTCCAATGGGAATACTATTCAACTTAGGAATGATGCTTTATTTGGGACCTCATAACTGGGAAAGATTATTCTTATGGTTGGCAATTGGTACTGTAATATACTTCGTTTATAGCAGAAAGCATAGCCAATTAAAAGCAAATATGCAAAAATAATCTATAATTATTGTGAAAAAAAGAGCCATTAGTTAGTAAAACTAGTGGCTTTTTTTGTTGATATTCCAGCATTTTATTATTAAATGGTACGATAATTGCTAAAATTTCTTTAAAATTAAAATTTAAGTAACTATGAGATATTTAAAGTATGAATAATATATCTAAGACCAAAAATAGACCAACTTACACATTCCTATTAATGATAATCTATCTAATTATGATGGTTTCTTGTACATCCAATTATAGCAGGTACAAAGGAGAAGCAATAATAAATGACAATCAGGTAACAACATATAATGAGCCAGTCTTTCAAAAAGATATCAATGCCGTTGGTTGGACTGTAAATATCGGAATATCTGCATCAGTTGGAATGGGAGCTTATTATTATTTGCCTGTAAGCCCAGCTAAAGATTTATTCTCTAAGATGGATGTAACTTTGAGTGACAATAGTATAAAAATAGGCCAAGGGCTGTCTCTTGGGATTATTACATACTTTATTAATAAAGCCATTATGAATGACCAAACCAAATCAATCGTTGATGAGAGCAATGTTGATTTATGGCTTAAGGGCATAAATAAGGACCTTATAAATGTAGAATTTAAAAAATCTCAGTTTATTAGTGCAATTGATAAAGATGATGATAAGAAATTTGTAATGATGAATATCAATGATGCCAAATTATTTAAAAAAATCTTTCCTAAAAGTGCTTTTACAGAAGAAAAAATATCAAAAGTTTACCCAAAACTTAAAAATTTTGAACTAAATGAATTAATTAGTATTTATCCAGATTTAAATATTTCTGATATAATTAGAAAAAAATTGATTTTGGAATCAGAATATTTGAAAGATTTTATAGTTAATGCAAATAAAAATAAAGATGCATTAAATAATATTGCTCCTATAGAAATTGAAAATAAGTTAGATAAATTAATTAAAAGTTTTGAAGACATTAGTTCATTAAAAACTCAGACTGATTTTAATTATCCAAAGGATTATCTTGAAAATAAAGCAATAAGTTACATTAAAATATTAACAGATATTGATAGATTTAATAAGACTTTCCCAAATCATAATAAACAAGAAAAAATCGAAGAAATTGGTTTTTCTTTTATAAATAAAACATCAGATGCAATTGAGTTCCTTAAATATAATCCAAATATTAAAAATTATGATAAGTTTGAAAATTTAGCTTTTTCCAAAGTAAATAGTTTAATGGATTTAAAGCAGTTTAAAGAAAAAATTCAAAAAAATAAGAGTTTTGATAACTCAAAAGAGTTAGTTTCCAAATTAATTAAAAATGCAGATGATTTAATATATTTAAACAAATTATATCCAAATGATAAAATAATAAATGATGGAATTGATAAGATATTTGATGAGTTAGATATTAATGGTATTGCTAAAATTATTGAATCAATTCCTTTTACCGAAAGAAAAGATAAATTATATAATAGGTTTATTAGTTTAATAAAGAATATTGACGATGCCGTTAACGCTCACGAAAAGTTCCCAGAAAAGACAAATGAAATCTCAGAAATTGCTTATAAATATTTATCAAATATTAATGATTATAGAAAATTTCTAACTCATTTTGATGTGTCAAAACATTATAAAGAAATTAAAAATAAATATACAAGTTTAATAAATATAGAACCTGAAAATCTTGGAAATAAAATTAATAGTAAATTTGCTGAATACTGTCCAAATATTTCACCAGATGGAGAAACACTCTTCTTTGTTAGAAGGGATAAAGAAAATCCAAAAGAGAATGAAGATATATATTTTTCTAATCTAGATGCTGTAGATATCTGGGGAACATCTAAAAATATTGGTCCTCCGTTAAATAATACTGGCCATAATGCAGTAAATGGGGTTTCTCAGGACGGTAATACATTGCTTTTGCATAATCTTTATCAAACAGTTGGCACAGGACTTTCAATGTCGTATAAAACCAAAAATGGCTGGTCAAACCCTATTGATTTAAATATTCCTGATTTTTATAACGATAGTAAATATCATAATGCTTGTTACTCTGTAAATGAGCATACCATCTTGGTTTCAGCCAAGAGAAAAGATGGATTAGGGGGAAATGATATTTATGTGGTTAATAAAGATAAAAATGGACTTTGGCAATCACCGGTAAACATTGGAAAAAATATTAATTCTTCAGAAGAAGAATCAAGTGTGTTTTTAGCAGCTGATAATGTAACAATTTATTTTTCTAGCAATGGTCACGGTGGATTTGGTGGATATGATATATTTATGAGCAGAAGATTAGATAATACCTGGACAAAATGGAGTAACCCTGAGAATTTAGGTCCTAAAATAAATACAGCACTAGATGAGCAATTCTATGTAATTCCAGCAAGTGGTGATTTTGTATATTTTTCATCTGATAACAATTCAATTGGTCAAAGCGATTTATTTAGAATTGGCTTACCGGAGGATATGAGGCCATATCCTGTAGTATTAGTTACTGGAAGAATATTAAATAAAAAAACCGATGAGCCTATTGCCGGTAATGTAATTTATGAAGATATTAGTACAGGTGAAGAGCTTGGTAGCGTAAAATCTGATGAAGAAACAGGCGAATATAAATTAATTTTACCAAAAGGGACAAAATATGGAATCAGAGGTGAAGCAAATGGATTTTATGCTGTAAATGAAAATCTCGATTTAACAGGATTAGAGAATTATAAACAAGTTACTGTTGATTTAAAGATGGTTCCAATTCTAAAAGGCGAGATTGCTAATATTAATAATATATTTTTTGATTTCGCTAAATATGATTTGAAAAGTGAATCATTTCTTGAATTAGATAGAATAATTAAAATGCTTAAAGATTATCCAGATGTAAATTTGCAAATATCAGGTCATACTGACATTGTAGGAACCGATCAAAGAAATCAAAAATTATCAGAAAATAGAGCAAAATCTGTTGTTGACTATTTAACTTCAAAAGGTATTGATTCAAAAAGATTAAAATCTGTAGGCTATGGTGCAACTATGCCAGTTGTTCCAAATGATTCTGATTTCAATCGTGCAAAAAATAGGAGGGTAGAATTAAAATTCATGTAATTGAATATTTAC
>CAIWET010000452.1 GCA_903911805.1 uncultured Ignavibacteria bacterium
AATTATTAAAAAATTAAATGCAAAAAATAGAATATATTACTCCCGAGATTTTCCCAAAAGATATTATTTTATCTGGAGTAACAACAAAAAGCACTGGCGAATTTGCTCCATTTGGTTACTCTATATCTCAATCTGATATTTTGGGAATTGAAGAAACTGAAAATAATCTTCATCTTTTTGCTAAACAATTCGGGATAGACCGTAAAAAAATCAAAATGAAGAAGCAAATTCATAGCGATTTGATTTACATCGTAAACGAAGATGATGAATCTGCTGATGGCGATGGTTTGATTACAAATCAAAAAGGTTTGCTGATTTTAGTCAAAGTTGCCGATTGTGCTGGAATACTGTTATTTGACCCAATAAATGAAGTTGTTGCCGCTATTCATTCTGGTTGGAGAGGAACTCAGCAACAAATAGTGATGAAAGCAATCGAAATGATGTACGATAATTTTGGGAGTAGCCCATTAGATTTATTGGCATTCATTTCCCCTTGTGCTAGTAAAGAAAAATATGAAGTTGGAGAAGATGTTGCAAAGAATTTCCCTCAAAGTATAAGTTCAATTGGAAATGGTAAGTATTTGTTCGATAATAAAAATGAAATCAAGCTACAGATATTATCAATGGGTATAAACGAGAAAAATATCGAAATATCCAACATTTGTACAATTGAAAATGAAGATTATCATTCTTTCAGAAGAGATAAAGAAAAATCAGGAAGAATGGCAGCATTTATAATGATGATTGATAAGTAATCAAAAACTTATAAGTTGGTTAGTAAATGCAATATTTAACATTATTTTTAGTCTAAATATTCAGTTAATAATGAATAATAGGTTTTGGAATAGATGGAAAGAATAAAGTTAAATGTGTTAGGATTATCAGCAAGCCCAGCTAATAATAATGCTTATGCATTAATTATGAAAGAAGAAGAAGGCGCAAGAAGATTACCTATAATTATTGGTGCTTTCGAAGCTCAGGCAATTGCTTTGGAAATGGAGAATGTTATTCCTCCAAGACCATTAACACACGATTTATTGAAAAATGTAATTGAAGCTTTTGGTGGTTCACTCACTGAAGTTTATATAAATGAATTAAAAGAAGGTACTTTTTACGCAAAATTGATTTTTGAAGAAATTGACCTTGAATTAGATACTCGCCCTAGCGATGGTATTGCTTTAGCTATTAGATTAAATTCTCCAATTTTTATTGATACTGATATTTTTGAGCAAACTTCAGTTTTACCACAAGGGGAAGATGATGCTTTCTTTGACGAAGAACAAGATGATTATTTAGTAAAATCAGATGGCAAAGAAACAAAATCAAATAAACCAAAAACAAAATTAGAACAATTACAAACTTTGCTTGATAGCGCTATTAATAATGAAGATTATGAAAAAGCTGCAAAGCTTAGAGACGAAATTAATAAAATTCTAACAAGTTCTTAAACGTTGAAAAAATATATTGCTATATTTCTGCTTGTTATTTTGATTGGTGATTTATCAATCCATTTCTTATTATTTAATCTAAAAAAGAAAGAAATTAAACGAACAGTCAAGGAGCTTATAATTAATAATGTTCCTGAAAAAGAATTGATTTCTATGTCAATGACCAAAGATGAATTATCTAAGTTAGATTGGAAAGATCGTAAAGAATTTTCATTAAATAATGAAATGTACGATGTTCTCAAATCTGATACTACAAATGGAAATGTAAAGATAATTGCTTATAAAGATAATAAAGAAACTGAATTAATTGCTACTTTTAAGAATTTCATTTCAAATAAATTAAATGACAAGTTAAATACGATTAAAAATGTAAAATTCCTTAGTTTTGATGGCTTTCCTCAAGAAAAATTTAATAAAATTGAAATACCACATATTAAAAAATCTTTTAGAATTTACTCGAATTCTGAAAATCTTGCTGATTATAATCAAGAAATCAATCCACCACCAGAAGTTTAAAACTTAAATAATGTTTTAGTTATACAAATTATAGAACAACTTATTGAAAATTTAAATTCAATCGGCTGTTTTTCTATTATGATTTGATAATTACAAAATCGAATTAATTAAGTTTTAAAAATTTTAAAAGGAAATAAAAATGAAAAGAATATTATTAACATTTTTCATTATTCTTTGTGGTGTAAATTCTTTAAATGCAAAGGATAATAATGATACATTAAAATCAACAACAAAAGAAGTAACAGTTACTGCAACTCGAGTTCCTGAAATGATTTTCGAAGTTCCAATGGCAACTTCAGTGGTTGACAAAGCTAAATTGACCGACTCAAAAGGAATTGGCTTTGATAATGCTCTCAATAATGTACCTGGAGTGCTTTCTCAGTCACGTTATGGAATGCAGGATATGAGAATTACAATTCGTGGCTATGGAGCAAGAGGAGCTGGAGATAGGTCAAATGCTGGCACATCTCGTGGAATTAAAATTATGATTAACGGAATTCCTGAAACAGAGCCAGATGGCAGAACATCAATGGACAATATTGATTTGATGCTTGCTGATAAAATTGAGATTATTCGTTCTAATGCTTCTGCTCTTTGGGGTAATGCAGCAGGCGGTGTAATCAATATATTAACAAATCCGATGATTGAAAAACCATATTTAAAAGTTGGTGGAATTTTTGGAAGCTATGGTTTCCAAAAATATTCTGTTCAATCTGGAACTAATTTCAAAAACGGAAATTTATATTGTACTTTCAATTATACTAAATTTGATGGATATAGAGCTAATAGCAATGCCGAGAAATTTATGGCATTTATTGGCTCAAATTCATATTTAAGCGATAAAACTACTTTATCTACTTTTTTGAGTATTTCAAAAAATAAATTCTTTATTCCTGGTCCACTTACTCAGGCACAATATGACGCAACACCAGAAATGGCGAATGCGAATTATCTTGCTCACAAAGAAATGAGAGATAATAATATCGCAAAATTTGGTTTAAATTTTGAACATAAATTCAACGAAAACAATTCAATTTACGCAACTGGTTTTTTAAATCCAAAATATCTGGAAAGGTCTGAAAGGAACACTTTTAGAGAATTTACAAGATATCACATTGGTGGCTCATTGAGTTATAATAATAATTTCAAGATTACTGATGATATTTCTAATAATTTTCTTGCTGGAATTGATAATCAATATCAAAATGGAGCAATTTTATTCTATTTCTTAAATCCAAATGCAACAAAAGGAAATTTGAAAACTGACAAGAAAGAAGGTGCAAATAGTACTGGAATATTTGCTCAAGATGAAATTAATCTTTTCGAAAAATTCACATTACTAATTGGTGTTAGAAATGATATTGTTACTTATAGCAGTGTAACTGATTTTGATAATGGGGCACCAACTGATACAAGTTTGAGATCGCAATCAAAGAGTTTTTCAAAAATTACTCCAAAAATTGGATTATCTTATAGATTGCAACCAAACTTCAGCGTTTACTTTAATTTAGGAGGTGGGGTAGAGGTTCCAGCTGGAAATGAAACAGATCCACCAAAAGATTATGCAGGAAAATATCTTATAAACCCATTGTTAGAGCCAATTATTTCCACATCTTATGAAATAGGATTAAAACACTCCATTGAATATAATACAAAAATTATAAATTATTTAAAATACGATATTGCATTATTCAATATTGATATTACAAATGATATAATCCCTTATGAAGGTGGAAAGTATTATACTACTGCCGGAAAATCAAATAGAAAAGGTTTGGAATTAGGAATTAGTTTGAAAATGTTCGATGAATTAGAATTAAATACTGCATTTACTTATATGGCAAGTAAATACGAAAATTACAAAATTGATTCTGCATTAATTAATTCATCATCAAAAGGAATTGCAGATTACAGTAATAATAAATCTGCTGGTTTGCCAGAGTATTTTTATAATATATCATTAAAATATTCTCCTTGGTTTTTATATAAACTCCTTTATGTAGAATTGTCTAATCAAGGGGTTGGAAGTTATTTTGTTGATGACGCAAATTTAAATAAAATTGAGTCATATAGTATCCTTAATTTGCAATTTGGTCAAGAGGGGATATTAGAGTTCAATGGAATTTCAATTAAACCATTTTTTGCAATTAATAATTTATTAGATACCAAATATGCAGCATCTGGTTTTATTAATCCAGATTATGATAAAACATTGAAATCTTTTGTATTTTTAGAACCAGGATTACCAAGAAATTTCGTTTTTGGAATTAATGTTGGTCTATAAAACAATAACCCAAAAGTGATTATAAAATGCTTTATTAAAAAGAGGTTGTCTCAATAAATACGAAATTTTCTTGTTTCGTCATTCTGAGCGTAGCGAAGAATCCAGAGAATCAATAACTTATTAGGTCTCTGGATTTCTCACTTCGTTTGAAATGACACTTTTTTGACAACCTTTTTTATTCGTTTAATTTCATGTTCTTTGCCAATCGCCAAATATATATAATTTATAATAAGTTTATTTCATCAGATTTACATAAAAAACATGATTAATTCGTTTTGAATTAATATTTATTTGGATATAATAAATAAATCGTTATTTTTGAAAATTAATAAAATGATATTGTTAAAATTAATTGATTGGCAATAAAAAATGTCTTTAAACCATAATTTAAGTGAAGAACAGATTCTATTAAGAAATACTGTTAGAGATTTTGCGGAAAATGAAATTAAACCTTTTGCAAAAGAAATTGATGCTAAAGAAGAATTCAACTATGAAATTACTCAAAAAATGGCTGATATGGGCTTTTTGGGTGCATTTTCTCCTGAAGAATACGGTGGAAGTGCTTTAGATTATCTTTCATATATTCTAGTTGTAGAAGAGTTATCACGCGTAGATGGCTCACAAGCTGCAACAATCGCAGCACATAATTCTCTTGGTGTTGGTCCTTTGCTATATTTTGGTAATGAAGAACAAAAGCAAAAATATTTGCCTCAATTAGCTGCTGGAAAACTCTGGGGCTTTGGTTTAACTGAACCTGAATCTGGTAGTGATGCTGGCAATGCTGCAACTACTGCTTCTTTAGAAGGTGATGAATGGGTGATCAACGGAGCCAAAATATTTATAACTAATGCAGGAACTGATGTTTCTATTGGCTCAACTGTTATGGCTCATACCGGAACAAGAGAAGACGGAACAAAAGAGATGAGTTGCATTATTGTTGAAAACGGTACAAAAGGATTTACAACTCGCGTTATGAAAGATAAAATGATGTGGCGCGGATCGAATACTGCCGAATTATTTTTTGAAGACGTAAGAGTACCAAAATCAAATCTCTTGGGAAATCAAGGTGATGGATTTAAACAAATGCTCAAAACACTTGATAAAGGAAGACTCTCAATTGCTGCAATGGGATTAGGATTAGCCCAGGGAGCTTTTGAATCTGCATTGAAATATGCAAAAGATAGAAAAGCTTTTGGACATCAATTATCAACATATCAATCAACTGCATTCAAATTAGCAGATATTGATATGGGAATTGAATTGGCAAGAGAATATCTTTATGAAACTTGCAGAATGGCAGATAGAGGCGAAAAAATTACAAAACGTTCTGCTATTGCAAAATTATATTGCTCAGAATTGGCTCATATGGCTGCAAATCATTGTGTTCAAATCCATGGAGGTTATGGATTGATGAAAGAATATGATGCCGAGAGATTTTATAGAGATCAAAAATTATTAGAAATCGGTGAAGGAACTTCTGAAATTCAAAGACTGGTTATTTCTAGGGCTATTGGCTGTTATGACCAGGAAAAATTTTATTAAAAGAACTTAAGGATTAATATAGATGGATTATTTAGGTGGTGGCACCATAAATCCAAAAAAAATTACGACTCTAAGATTACAGGAATTCAAAGAAACAGGAAGAAAAATTGCCTGCCTAACTGCTTATGATGCAATTATGGGCAAAATTTTAGATGAAGCTGGAATTGATGTGATTTTAGTTGGCGATTCACTTGGCAATATTGTTCAAGGACACGAAACAACTTTGCCTGTTACTTTAGAAGATATGATTTACCACACAAAAGCGGTTGTTAGAGGAGCTAAAAGACCTTTAGTGATTGCTGATATGCCTTTTATGACTTATCAGGTAAGTGCTGACGAAGCCTTCAGAAATGCTGGTAGAATTATGAAAGAAACTGGTTGCTCTGCAGTTAAGTTAGAGGGATGCAATAGTATTATTATTAAATCTATTGAAAGAATGAACGAAGCTGGTATTCCTGTTATGGGGCACGTTGGATTAACTCCTCAAAGTATAAATAAATTTGGCTCATATCGTGCTAGAGGAAAAAACCCAAACGAAGCTGAGGAAATTTACAATCAAGCAATCGAGTTAGAAAAAGCTGGATCATTCGCAATTGTTCTTGAAAAAGTACCAAAAGAATTAGGACAGAAAATCACTGAAGATTTAAAGGTTCCAACAATTGGAATCGGTGCAGGCCCTTATTGCGATGGACAAATTTTAGTTTATAGCGATATGTTAGGTTTAACGGTTGATTTCCAGCCGAGATTTGTAAGAAGATATGCAAATCTATATGATGAAATTAAAAATGCTGTTCATAATTATGCTGAAGATACAAGGAATCAAATATTTCCTAATGAAAACGAAAGCTATTAATATATTGATTTTATTCGGGCTATTATTTTGGGGATGTGACAACGTCTTAAATAATAGTTCGAATATTGTTTTTCCAGAAAAGAATGTAAGTTTCAATTTACACGTTCAACCATTTGTAAAGTATAATTGTTCTTTCTCCGGGTGCCACGACGATTATTCTCAGGCAGGAATGCGAAGAATGACAGATTATTTTTCTCTTTTCGAAACTTCGAACTTAGGACTTATTGTGCCTTATGATACAACTAATGGTAGATTATTACAAATATTAACTTTGCAAAATCACTTAACGCCATTAAAATGGAATTTTACGGATAATCAAATTAAGGGGATGAAAACCTGGATTATCGAGGGAGCGAGATTGAATTAAAATTCAAATAATTCTAATACCAGTTTTTAAAATTTCTTTGACAAATAGATCATCTTCAACAAAATCCTCAGGTCTATAAGGTAAAGGCGAAATATCAGTATCAATTTTTATACAAGCGTCAGCTAATTTGTCAAGATCCTTATATCGATTTCCTTCAAACATTTCTGATACTAAAGCTAAATCAATGTCACTCAATTTATTATTTGATCCCTTAGCATAAGAACCAAAAAGTATTGCTGAATCAATGTGAATATCTTGTTTTTCTACAAAATCAATAAATTTATGCAATTTATCAATTACTTCTTTAGAGATTTTAGCCATTTTAGTATTTCTTTAGTTTTTAAAAATCTTTGAATTATAATAATCTCTTACGATCTATTATTAACTAATATATTCTGAAAATAGAATGTGCTTGCCTGCAAATTAACTATTGAGGTTAATATTGTAGTATTACTATTATTATTTGTGTTTTTCTCATTTTAATTTAGTTTTATTTGTAAATAATTTTTAAAGTATCGCTTTCTAGAGAATCTATGGCTTTTGTATTCTCTTTAAAATTATCTTTATAATATA
>CAIWET010000453.1 GCA_903911805.1 uncultured Ignavibacteria bacterium
ATAATGTAAATTTACAAATAAATAAATTTATATTATTTGAAAATTAAGGAATAATACTATGATTACTTTTAAATCTATAAAAAGTAGAACACTTTCTATATCATTTTTGCCTATAAGTATTTTATTGTTAATAGCTACATTTATACTTATTGATCAGTACCATAAGTTAAATGATTTAAAGCAGATACAAAAATTGACTGAAGTTATTGTGCAAGGGAATTCACTTGTGCACGAGCTCCAAAAAGAAAGAGGAAGAACATCTGGATTTTTCAACAGCAAAGGAGTTAAATTTTCACAAGAATTATCAACTCAAAGAAGTAGCTCTGACAAAGAAATCCAAACTTTTTTTGACAAATTAAATCGGATAAAAACAGCCGAATACACAGAGGCTATTGATAGCGATTTCGAAGCCATCAAAAGTTCATTAAAAGAATTGCCTACAAATAGAGGAAATGTTGATAATTTTAGTGGAATTGTTGATGATTATTTAAAGTACTATACTCAAACAATAGGAAAGATTCTTAAAATCACACGAGATTTAAATGTTTTAGTTAAAGGAAATTACTTGTTAGGTAAAAATATTAATTCATATTATAATTTGTTGCAATATAAGGAAAGAATTGGAATTACAAGAGCAACTTATGCAGGTGTATTTACAAATAATTCTTTTACTAAAAATTTATATAAACGTGCTATAGAAATAAATATCGAAAGTAGTGAATATTATAAAAATTATATTTATTATTCAAATGAAGAACAATTAAATTTTTATAAGAACACAGTTGTAGGAGATGATATAGATAAAACAGAGAGTTTTATTAAATCAGCAATGGAAAATTCAGAATCTCAGTCGCTGAATATTAATCCTGCTGAGTGGTTCGCTGCAATCTCAGGAAAAATAGACAAATTAAAAAAAGTAGAAGAGAAACAATCAAATCAATTAATCGAAATGACTATTTTATATTATCAGGATGCATTATTTTATATAATTATAACACTTGTTGTTGCAACTTTAGTAATTGCATTTATGATTTATTATGCTATATACCACTCAAATAAAATTGTAAAGCCAATCAAATTAGCAGCTTATTTTGCTGATGAAATATCAAAAGGCAATCTGATTAATATATAATAAATATTACAAATATTGAGTTAGTGCTTTTGATAAATTATCTTTCACTTTATCAATTAATTCTGTTGGGGAGAGAACCTTGATACCATCTCCCCACCAACAAATCCAGGAAATGAATTCATAAGTGATTGGCACTCTCATAGAAAGAAATAATTCTCCATTTCCAGCATCATCAAACTTTTGAGAAGGATGCCAATTGCGATTTTCAAAGAATTTTACAAAGTCTTTTTTAATTAATATTTTTATAAACTTCACATCACCGCCAAAAACAGCAAAGCGATTATTTCTGAATTTTTCGTAACTGAATTTTGGTGCTTCAATATTAACATCTGTTTCAATTTTTTTGATATCTTTAATGTTTTGAAGAACAAAATTCGCTGGTTGTTGTAATTTTGGATGATAGGCAATTAAATAAATTGTTCCATAATATGTAAATAAGAAATAAGGGAAAAGATCATATTGATGGACTGTTTCGTCCATATTCCTAGAATAGGTAATGTGTATCCAGTTCTTTTCATTGATATGCCAAACCAATTGACGAATAATTTCGTGCTTTTCGGAATAATCATAGCTTCCAAAAGACTGGTCTCCAAAGAAACTTTCTTCCATAGTGTTATAACCAGGAGCTAAATTTTCAATCAATGAAGAAATATTATTTATATCTTTTTCAATAGTTGTGCCGTGAAAAGACTTAAGATAAGTTTTAAGAATATGAAATGATAAAACTTGAGAATCAGTTAAAGTAGCCTTCTCTATTTTATTTTCTCTGTTATTCAATAATTTCCATTCAGAATTTCTTCCTTTTGAAAGCAATTCAATAAATTGCTCTTCTGCCAGGATTTGCAAATCTCGTTGGTGAGTCCTTTTGTCAGAAGGAAAATCTTTTTCGATAACTTTAATAACTTCAGAGGCCGTTAGCTGCTTTTTCTTCAAGAATAATCTATAAGTATTTAGAATTCTTCTTGCCTGTAAGTATTTATCTTGATCTTTCATAACTTTTAACTATTTATTACTAAGAATTACTTTAAAAATACAAAAAATAATTATAATACGAAATGATAATTTTTTAAAGAATAAAGATTACAAAGATTTTGCAAAAAAATTCAACTTATTTATAAAATTATCTTTAAATGTGGAAGAGATTGAAAATTCAGTATTGTCAATTAAAACAACACTTGGCTTTTTTCCATTAGTATATTTCATTACGTATCTTAAGTTAATTAGGAATTTGCTGTGAATCCTCACAAAATCGAAATCAATCATTGTTTTCTCAATGTTATAAAGTGGTCTGCTTATAGTTGTTGAAGTTCCATTAATAAAATATACAATTGTATAATTAGTAGCTGCTTCAAATCTAATAATTTCTGAAATATGATAAACATCTAAACTTTTTGTTGTTGGGAGCAAAATTCTTTTATTGTCGTTGAAGGCTCCATTTTTTAATATTTGAATTGATTCATTTATTCTTAAATTATTTTTGATATCTCTGAATTTTTCTATTGTTTTAATTAATAAATCTTGATGTAAAGGTTTACTAATAAAATTCAAAGGTGAATAGCTAAAAGAATCTAAAGCAAGTTCATTTAAACTGCTTAAAAAAATAATTTGGAAAGTAAATTCGCTAAAAGACTTAAATAGTTCAAACACTAATCCATCTTCTAAAACTATATCTGTAATAATTAAATCTGGATGAATACTTTTTATTAAATCTTTTGCATATTCGATTGTATGAGCAATACCTGTTACTTTCAAATATGGAGTATTTGACTTAATAATCTTTGTTATTTCATTAATACAATCTCTATCAATATCCAAAATTAGTGTTTTATATGTTTTCATCTTATATTTTTCAAAATTCTTATTTAGAATCAAATTCAAAAATTGCAATCAACTCTATACTATAAATCTTTTAAAACAAATTAGGTTTCAATTATTTTTTATAAAAAATAAAAATTAGGTATATTGCATTAACCAAATGGTTAATTCGTAATTATAGTATATGAATGTATAACTGACTCCTTTGAGCTTGTAACTCATATTTGTCACAAAGCATATTGAAGTCAGGATAGTTGCTAATTGTAATAAATCCCAAAGTAGGTAATTTTCAATTAACAATATAAATAGATATATATCAAAGAAATACTTTGTTTTTGAAAGATATAATTACTAATTTTGGATTACATAAATTAGTATTAATATTAAATCATATAAATATGAATAGGGAAAATAATTTATTCTCGACATATATAAAAACAAAAGAAAATAGTGCTTTTGAAGAATTGTATCAATTAACAAAGCCGTGGCTTTATAGATTCATTTTTCGAATAATTCCAAGTAAGGATTTGGCAGATGAAATATTGCAAGAAACCTGGATTCAGCTGCTTTCGTCTATAGATAATTATGATGTTACTAAAGGAAAAGTAAATAATTTTCTATATACTGCGGCAAAGAATAATGCATTAAAATCAATAAATAAAAATCAAGTTTTTGTTCATGACAATACTGATCTTGAATCTGCTGAAGCAGTATATGGTTTAAATTATAAAACTCCTGAGAATATTATTTTAACTAGCGAAAAATATCAATTATTAATGGACGCCGTATTGGAATTGGACGATAATTATAGAAATGCTATTTTGTTGCATTACTTTGATGAATTGGACGTTAAAACAATAGCTGAAATGCTTGAAAAACCAGAGAACACAATTAAGACTTGGTTATCTAGAGGTCGAGAATATCTAAAGAAAAAATTAACTAAAAACGACGAATAAGTTGTTAATAATACGAATCAAATATTTCAATATTTATTGGTTTTTGAACAAAATCTATACAACTCATTACACCAAATTTGGAATGGTAGCCATAACTTATACCAATAAAATCAAAATTATTATTAAATATATTTAACCTATTTTCTTTTTTTTTACTCTCAGAATCAATTATAAATTTCAAAACAATAAATCTTGCATCATCACAACCAAAAGAAAGACTTTCTGCTAATCGAATAATGCGAACTTTACTAATAGAATTAATTCTTATAGTTGGACTTGACGCATCTGATCCAATATGTCCCATTAATCCATTTCTCCCTATATCATTTAAATGTTTTTTTGCGATAACACTAAGTTTGTAGGAAATATTTAAAGGATAAAGTTTAGTTTGATTTTTAAGAAAACTTACAGTTTCCTTAAATTCCTCATCGGAGATTCTTTTTTCTTTATAATAAAATTTAAGAAATTCTAAATATGCTTCTGGATTAGTTCTTGCTAAATTGATTTCCTTGAAAATTTCATATTCA
>CAIWET010000454.1 GCA_903911805.1 uncultured Ignavibacteria bacterium
AAAATGAATAAAAAATTAATAACTATTTCGTTTTTTGCCCTAATGCTGGCAGTTTTTTCATGCAATGAGAAAAAAGCAAACCTAGAAGAATCAAGCCAAGTTCGAGTTTTTGAAGAACCAAAAGCAATTCCAAACTCGGGTTCAATTGCAATTGCTCAACGAGCAAAAATGAACGTTTCAAAAGATGGAAAATATCCAGAAATGGCTTTTGAATTTAAAGAACATGATTTCGGAATGATAAATCGTGGCGATATTGTTACTTGTTTTTTCAAATTTGAAAATACAGGCGATGCAGATTTGATTATTTCAAGAGCTGTCGGTTCTTGTGGTTGTACCGTTCCAGAATATCCAAAAACTCCTTTAAAACCAGGTGAAAAAGCAAAAATAAAAGTAACTTTTAACTCAGGGGGCAAACATGGAAAACAACAAAAATCGGTTACAATTCTAACGAATACAAAAGAAGCAACCGAAATTTTATTAGTTAAAGCAGAAATCAAAAAATAACTTAAATTAAAATCATTATGGCACAATTAAACACATTTCTTCCTTTTATTTTAATGTTTGTGGTAATCTATTTCTTTATGATTAGACCACAACAAAAAAGAGCGAAACAAGAAAAACAATTTGAAAGCGAGCTTAAAGTAGGTGACAAAATCATCACAAAAAGCGGTATTCACGGAAAAATCGCTGAACTAGCAGACACAACAATTGTTATTGAAACTATGGCTGGAAAATTAAAAATGGAGCGTTCAGCTATTTCTATGGAAATGTCTCAAGCAGCAAACAAGAAGTAATTTAGTTTAGAATATCAACAAAAAAAGCCACAGAAATGTGGCTTTTTTTTTTATGAAGTAAAAATATTTTATAAAGATTTTTTAGCTGTTAATTGAGCAATTTCAACTATCACATCAATTGCTTTTTGGATACTTTCTACGGGAACATATTCATATTTTCCATGAAAATTATGTCCACCTGCAAAAATATTTGGACACGGCAGTCCCATATAAGACAATTGCGAACCATCAGTCCCGCCACGAATTGGTTTTATTATGGGATCGATACCTAAATTTTTCATCGCTTCTTCGGCAATAGCAACAATATGCATCACTGGTTCCACCTTTTCTTTCATATTGAAATATTGGTCTTTTATTTCTGCAATACAAATTGGTTCACCAAATTGACTAGTATATTTCTCATTTATTTTTGATGCAATATTCTCAATTGTTTCTTTTCTTTTTTGAAATTCAGTAGTACTATGATCTCTAATAATCAATTCTAAAACAGTTTCTTCGATGCTTCCCGTCAAGTGATGAACGTGATAAAAACCTTCATAGTCAATTGTTTCTTGCGGAATTTCGTTTTTCGGCAACTCATTTATAAAATCGTTGGCAATCAACATCGAATTAATCATTTTTCCTTTGGCATAGCCTGGGTGAACACTTTTTCCTTTGAAAGTAATTTTGGCACCAGCCGCATTAAAATTTTCATATTCTAATTCGCCGATTTGACTTCCGTCCATTGTATAAGCCCATTCTGCACCAAATTTTTGTACGTTAAATTTATGTGCACCTCTTCCTATTTCTTCATCGGGTGTAAAACCAACTCTGATTTTTCCATGTTTTAATTGTGGGTTTTGAATTAAAAACTCCATTGCCGAAACAATTTCCGTAATCCCAGCTTTATCATCTGCACCCAGTAAAGTTGTACCGTCAGTAGTAATCAAAGTTTGCCCTTTATAGAGTAGTAAATCCTTGAAATAATTTGGCGAAAGCACTATGTTTTGAGCTGCATTCAACACAATATCACCTCCATCATAATCTCTAATTATTTGTGGTTTCACGTTTGCACCAGTAAAATCAGGCGTGGTATCAAAGTGAGAAACAAATCCAATTGTAGGCACATGATGCGAAACATTACTTTCTAAAGTTGCCATTATATAGGCGTTTTCGTCAATTGTAACCTCAGTCATTCCGATGGCTTTTAGTTCTTCAACCAACTGATTGGCCAAAACCCATTGCTTCTCAGAACTTGGAGTTGTGCTTGAATTTGGATCAGATTCGGTGTCAACAATAACATAACTTATAAAACGATCAATAATATGCTGCATGAACTATTTTTTTTAATGAAGCACAAATATACAGTTTTGTTGAATTTTTTGCTACAAATAGTTTAAAATTGCTCTTTAAAATTTATAATAATCTTCAAAAAAAATTGATATGATTATTCTACTTATTATTTCATATTACTAAATTAACTATTTGTAAAAAAAACAATAGTATTTATCATTATATTTCTTAATTTTGTAATGAAATTTAATAGGTACATAAATTTAATTTATGGTGAATTATGAAAGGTGCAATGGCACTTTGCTTAAAAGAGTTGGTTGTTGATAAATTTGGCGAAGAAAAATGGTTAGAATCATTAACTTGTGCTAAAATTATTGATGAACCAATTTTAACTCCAATGAGCGATTTAGACGATGATATATTAATGCGAATCTTAGATTCTGTTTGCTTAACAGCCAGAATTCCTAAGGATATTGTAATTGATTCATTTGGTGAATATTGGGTAACAGTATTTGCTAATCGTCTTTATAATGCTCATTATAGTGGAATGAAAAACGCAAAAGATTTTCTTTTAAAATTAGATGGTATTCACGAACACGTTTCAAAACATATGAAAAATGCAATGCCACCAAGATTCACTTATGAAAAAATTAAACCAAATAAACTTTTGATAACATATCTTTCTTCTAGAAATTTGATGGATATTTTTATTGGTTTGATTAAAGGTGTTGGAACATATTTCTCAGAGAAATTAAAAATTGTTCAGATTGATGAAATTCACGTTGAAGTAACATTTCAATATTAAAAATCTAAAGAAGGCAGATTAAAAAATCTGCCTTTTTTTTATACTTTTATAAATTTCTTTAATTTATTATTGAATTTGATATAAAAAACTCCAGTTGGTAGTAATGTAATATCAATTCTTAATTTACCATCTTGATTGCTCGAAACCACTTGGGTAATGTTTTCACCAAGAGCATTAAAAATATAGACAATTTTTTTCTTTTCAGTTGTATTTATTTCATTCTCGGAATTTGTTTCTGATTTTTGTTTATATAACAAATTATCATAACTTATTTCAATAAAATCACTTGCAGGATTTGGGTTTATAATATAATCAAAATCAGGTATTAATGCAATAACTCTTCTTAAATCACCAGCACAAGGTGAATTGATGGTAACTGAACCATTAATAATTTCAACATCAATCATTGGATTATTTAAAACAAAATCACTAAATATTACAGGAGTTTTCTTTTGATTCGCATATAATATTAATCCAGATAATTGATTTAATTTAAAAGATTCTTCTTTTTGTAAATTGATTTTATCAGCAATCAATGTTTGAAGATCTTCATCAATAATTCCCTTAACGGATAATCCAATATTCTGATTTTTTGATGGGTCAATTAGTGATTTTTCAATATTTATTTGGCTTCTGAAATTATCATTGATTTCTGAACCACAAACTAATTTAGCATAAAATGGAATTTGATAATTTTCTCCAATTTCAGCAGTTGTATCTGGAGTCCAAACTAGTAGTTTAGCATTTGCTAAAGCCGTTACTGGAATTTCATAATCAATCAAGCAAGGATTAGAAATATGAACCTTTAAAGTATCATTATAATAATTCATCAAACTTGAATTAAAACTAATATTTAGATTCTTAGTTTCATTAATACCAATTTGAAATATTTGATTATTTAATTTAAAATCATCATTTTTCTTCAAATAAATAGTATCAATATATATTATTTCATTTGAGTTGTTGAAAATATTAAATGAACTATAAGCAGTCTCACCATAACAGACTTTTCCAAAATCAAAAATACTCTTCATTTGCAAATCTAATGTTTTTTCTATAATTTTTATTGAATCTTCAATAGTGCAACCAGCTGAATCAATAGCGATTACTGAATAAATGCCAGGTTTTGTAATTGTAATATTTTCATTTTTTTCACCAGTTGACCAAAGTACATTTATGAAATCTCCTTTAGCTTCTAAATAAAGATAACCGCCCTTGCAAATTGTATTTTCACCAATTATTTTAACAGTTGGATTTTGTTCTATTACATTGATTGTATCAAAAGCAAAGCATAAGTCATTTACATAAGCTTTTACAATGTAGATTCCACCTTGATTTATCTCAATTTCAGGAGAAATTTCACCATTTGACCATTCATATTTATAATATAATTCAGGAAGAGATAAAGTTATTTTACTTCCTTTGCATAAAGCTCCATTTTGTTTAATTTTTGGAATTCTCAGTGAGTCAACTTGAACATTTATTATAGATTCGCCAACACAACCATTTACTGTATCGGTTTCTATAATTTTAACTGAGCAAATACCTTGTTTTTCCCATTTTATTGAAATAGTCGAATCTGTTTGAGCTATTATACTTCCGCCATCAATTACAATTTGAGGTTTAGATTTTGTTATTAATTTATAAATAGAAACATCATCTAAACAAGAAAGTAAATTACCATCGATTTTTGGTTCTGGTCTTGGGTTAACAACTAATTCAATCTCTATAGAATCTTTGCAGCCATTTGAGTTTTCAAGATATAATATGTGCTTTCCTGTTGAATTTACATTTAAATTTAAACCAGTTAAATCAGTATTCCATTTATAAGTAATATTTGAATCGAGCAGTTTAATATTAAAATTGGCGGTATCGCCACTACAAATTTCTTGATAATTTGATGGTGAAATTATTGCCTTAGGTTTATTATTAACCTTCACTAAAGTGCTATCCAAATGTGTTTTTGTACCATATAAAAAATGATGAATAAAATATCCATTCATTGATGAATCAGCAATTAATTCTGGTTCACTTTCATCGGAATAAAATCCGTTTGGACCTTGCCAATTAGTTTTATAGTTTTTTACATTAGTTTTTATTGATTTATTCAATATAAACTTTTCGCCTTCACAAATAACGATTTCTTTTTTAAGAGTAACGTCAATGGTATCGGGAGGAGGAGAGCTTGTGCCAACTAAATCAAAGTAATAAATATATGAATTTGTTAATTTCTTGAAAATTTTATCATAAATATTAAGTAATTCTTTTGATGAATTTGCAGTATAAAATTCTCCACCAGTAGATGTTGCCATTGTGGACAAAACGCTATTAGAAATTGAACTACCAACTCCAACAGTGAATATCTTTATATTATATTGATTTGCCAAAGAAATGCAAGAGCTCAAAGTATAAGCTTTGCTAGCATTGTCCTCGCCATCTGTTAATGCAATAAGAACTCTTTGGTATGGTCGGCTTCGCAAACTCATTATAGTATTTCCTACACCATCATAAAAAGCAGTTCTTTGAGATAGAGTGCCATTTAAACCGTTAATCAAAATAGTTTTATCAGTAGTAAAAACTGTATTTTGTTTGAAAGTCGAAGCAAATTGAAAAATTGCACCCTCGTCAACTAAAGTTCCATCATTAATCATCGAATTTATGAAAGATTTCCCAGCGGCTAAAGCTGCATCGATTCTTTTAACACCATCATTTAATTTTGAATTCATACTTGTACTCAAGTCAAATAATAAAGCAATAGAATGATTGGATCGAGATTCATAATTTATATAAACTCTTTGAGTATAAGTTCCGTAGGATTTTGGTTGAAAGCAAATTGAAGATGTTAATTTCTGATTTTGCAATAAGGATTCTACACCCTTTACAGTTCCATAAAATGGGGGATAGATGTTATCATAACTAACAAATCTAGGAATTTCATTTCCATTTTTTGTAATTACTTGAGTAGAACATTTTTTTTGTGAAATTTGAGTTTCGCCAAAGTTAATTGTTGGAGAATCAAATATGAGAATAGGCAACGTTATCGGCTGACCAAATGACTCAATTCTGCTAATAAAAGCAAAAAAAATAATAATAAAAATTTTGAGCAAATTCATATTTTTTTCTCCTC
>CAIWET010000455.1 GCA_903911805.1 uncultured Ignavibacteria bacterium
AATTACTTTTTTTAATGATAAGTATAATAAAATTCTAGAATATGATATTGAAGATTTTTCAAAAAATTCTATTATAGAAATATTAAAAAATAAGCTATAATAACCCTACTATCCTATCAGGATTATTCTTGATGAATTCTTTCCAATTTTTTACTTTGGGTTTTCCTGTTGAATCTACTAATTTATTTGAATGGCAAATAGCTACAGCCAAAGCATCAGTTGCATCATAAAACTCAGTTTCTTCTGTTAAATTCAAAATTTTTCGCACCATATACTCAACTTGCTCTTTGCTGGAGTTTCCGTTACCTGTAACCGATTTTTTTACTTCGCGGGGAGAATATTCTACTATTGGAATCTCGGCAAGAACTGCCGGCAATATTGCGGCAGTCTTTGCTTGTGTCAATTTCATTAACGATTGCACATTTTTTGAAAAAAATGCAGATTCATAAACGGCTATATCGGGATTTGTCCTCTCGATTACCTGCGAAATTCTTAGGAATATCTCTCTAATTCTTAAATTAAAGTCTTCGTGTTTTTTGTTGAGTGTCATCACTCCATATTCGATAATTTCCAGCTTATTGCCTTTTTTTTCGATTACTCCATAGCCACACAATACTGAACCTGGGTCAACTCCTAATAGTCTCATTTTATAACCACTTATCTTCGCCGCTTTTTTTCATTATCTCAACGGCTTTTTTAACTTCCTGAACTCTGCTTTTTGGGCTAATCATAACGGAATCGTCTGTGATAACCACTACGAAGTCTTCCAATCCAATCCCAGCAAATTTTATATGACTGTTTGTTGATTCATTCAATACAGTTGTGTTTTTTGAATCAATCAAAATTGGATTTCCAGTTTGGATGTTTCCTGCTTCGTCTTTTTCTCTGATTCTATCGAGTGAATCCCAAGCTCCAATATCGTCCCAATCGAAAAGTGCTTTTGCTGTTACAACGTTATCGGCTTTTTCCATCAATCCGTAATCAATGCTGAGATCTGGGAATTTTTCAAAAATTGGGCGAGTTGCCTCAAAAGATGAATCAAATGCTATTTCGGTATTACCTTTGTATAATTCTGCCATTGGCAAAATTTGATTGCCAACTTCTGGAAGGAATTTTATCATAGAATTGTTGAAAACATCTAATCTCCAGAAGAACATTCCGCTGTTCCAAAAGTAATTACCATCAGCTAAAAATTCGTGTGCTTTTTCTAAACTTGGTTTTTCGTGAAATTTCACAGCTGGACGGATAAGATCTTGTCCAACTTCTACTTGAACGTAACCATAGCCAGTTTCTGGGCGATTTGGAACAATTCCGATTGTAGAAAGTACCTCATTTTTTGCAACATAATCAAATATCTGCACAATTGTTTTTTTGAATCCATCTTCTGGATTGATACTCTGGTCAGCAGTCAATACTGCGATAAGAATTTCTTCAGGTTTAAATTCATTTTGGTATTTTGCCTGAATGAACGCAGCAGCCAAAGCCAAACAAGGTGCAGTATTTCTTTTATAAGGTTCAGCAATTACGTTTTGAGGTGGTAATTGAGGAAGGCATTGGCGAATTGGCTCAACCAATACTTCGCTAGTTATGATGAAGATATCTTCCGGAGCGATAATTCCATCGACTCGTTGGATAGATTCTTCAATCATTGTTTTATCGGAAAGCAATTTAAGCAATTGCTTAGGTTTTCTTTTTCTGCTTAGGGGCCAAAATCTTTCACCGGATCCCCCAGCCATAATAACAGCAGTTTTTTTCATTCTTTTTTATAAAATATATTAAAACATAGTGAAAAGAAACGAAAATGAACTGATAATAATATAAATTGCAGAAATTATGGTTTGGTTAAATACTCAAAAATGGGATTAGCCCAATCATTGATTACAGAATATTGTTTCACGATTATACCATTTTTAACTCTAAAAAGTTGTTTGGGTTCCTCAAAATCTATTACTTGTAATTGTAGTTTTTCAAAAACATTTGGTCCTGCTATAACTATTAATATTGGATTTTTCATTTTAAAGTCAGTTCAAAATTCTTCATAGAAATTTCAAAGTCTTCCAAGAATTTTTCTTTAATTTTTGCTTCTATTTTAAATGCACTTTCTTTAGCATCAGTAGCAACTTCTTTCATTAATTCTGAAAGTTCTTCGTCAGTCGGTTCATTTTCGTAATCTAAAACATTTTTTCTCATAATTATTCTTTCTTATTTCATAATATAAACGGAATTAAAGCTTAAAGATTTTTTTAGTATTGATTAAAAAATCCGAAGATCCTTTAAAGAATACTGGATTCTACTTTATTTACAAAATTATTTAGAAGGTTGATAATTCTTATTATGGATTGAGCTCTGGTAATCAGTCAAAATAGAGGTAAAAATCATAACTGGTTATTATTAATCATGGGGGCCAAAATCTTTCACCGGATCCCCCAGCCATAATAACAGCAGTTTTTTTCATTCTTTTTATGAAATATATTAAAACACAGTGAAAAGAAACGAAAATACTGAGATATTAATATAATTTAATGATCAGAAAAGAAATTTCTTATCTTTTCTATAAATGGTGAATCCTTTTCAAATAAATCATTATAAGATAAATACAGAATATTCTTATTATAGAATAATATCAATGATGGATATTTATCAATATGATATTTTTGCTCGTAATAATTGTAAAATACATTATTTTCAACCATTTTTTTATCAAAACAAACAAAATTATAATTGAATTGATTTTTGTAAATTTTAATTTGTCTTCGATTTTCTAAATTTGATTCTGATCTTTTTAAAAGGCATAATATTTTAATTGAATCTTTATTATCTTTTTTTAATGAATCTAATAAATCATTAAGTTGATGATAACAACCAGAACAATTTATTTGATCTGAATATATAGCTATATATTTATTTTCACTAAAGTTAAAATTGCTACCATCTAGATTTTCTAGATTAGAAGGAAGT
>CAIWET010000456.1 GCA_903911805.1 uncultured Ignavibacteria bacterium
AAATTATTTCAAAAAATGAGTAAATTTAAATGTAAATGCTATAATCAATAATAAATTCACATATTAAAATAAAGTAGGTACTTCGTCGGTCGAATTCAGTAAAACTAGTTTTTTATGGAATAACTAAATCAGTAAAAAATCAGATTTACTTATTTTCACCATTATTCATAATCTTATCTTTTAATTTTTTAGCGCCTTTAATGGTTTCTTTGGCAGCTTCTTTGCCAAGTTGCCATCCATATCCACGAGTTGCAGCGTCACCAATTTTAGAGAGCATTCCTTTTTCTTTTCTTGCGGAAGGAACTCTAACAATTTTCTCTTTGACAATTACATTGCTACCAGAAGAATAAGATTTTTCAACTTTTGGTGCAGTTTCTTTTCTTGGCGCTTTCGCTTTTCTTGAAGTAGTAGCTTTAGTTTTTGTTTTACCAAAAGATTTAGCATTTAAATCGCTAAAGCAAAAAAAAGTTGCCAAAACTAATGCGAAAATTACAATTCTCTTTTTCATAAAAAATTTCAATATTGTAAATAAAAATTCACCCAAATATAATAAAAAAAATCGATAAAAATTTGCCTATTTTATAAACGAGTGATATGAATGTATAACTCGTGCCTTTTAGGCTATGAATCGTCATTCATAATTTAAAATTAAAAAAATGGACTGTGTTTTTAAGGCAGTCCATACGTTAAAATTGGAGAGAAAGGACTAGACTTTCTTAGCTGTACCATAAAAATCCCAGTCGAAGTTAGGATTTTCTGACCACTCGTAAGTATCTAATAACTCTTGGTTGCATTTTTCTCTTAGATCACTTAAAGTCGTTACATCCTGTAAATTAATACTAATATTATTTCCACGTAATTTACCATAATCAGAGACCAAGACGCCATTTAATTTATAGGTACCTTCTGATAGTCCTGATAATCTTAATTCTTTTTTCCCTTTTATATCGCTAAATTCATCATCATCATTCATTAGAAGATTTATACTCTTTTGTATAAAAGGTGAGTTGAACTTTATATAATCTACAGAATATATCTCATTTTTTGAGCCCCACATAATTTCTTCAGGAGTATCACAATCATCATTAATTTCATATTCATCATCTAAATCAGTGTATGCATATGCAAAATAAAAATTTGGTTCAATATCAATTTTACCTACAAAAGTTGATAAAGGTTTTCCAGTATAAGGACAAAACAGCAAATCTAAATCATCAAATTTATGAAACTGTTCATCGAACAGAATTGCTTTATTACCTAACTTTTTATTAGAATTTCTTTCTTTAATAATTAAGTTTAAACCATAAATATCGAATATTCTCTTATAAAAATCCTGAACTAATTCGCAAGGATAAATTTCTATTACAGAAGTAAAATCTAATTCTTTTTCAGTCAATTCACTTAACTTTGTATTAAAGTATGCTTTTTTACCTTCAAATAGTACGTCTAATTTAAGACCAAATTTGTTATAAAAATTTCTTTCTAAATCATAAACAGTATTTTTACCAATAAATCTAATTAATTTCATTTTATTCCCTATTATATTATTTCTTTAATTTAACTGAATTAACACCATCTATAACAGCATTATTCGCTAATTTAGATTTATATTTTTCATTAATTATACTCCTAGCTCTTTCTTTGTCGCAATTAATACTATTATATTCAATTTCAATAGTATTTGTCTTTTGATTGCCACCAGATGGGTGCCATTTGACTTCTACTTCAAAAACATGATCTGACATAATTACTCCTATTTAACTTGTTTTTTAACATTTTCAATATCTTTTTTTATACTTTCAATTTCTTTTGCCAGATTTGCTTTATAAGTTACAAGTGCTTTTTTCTTCTGATCTATTGCAGTTTGCATTGAAACTTTTGAAGATGGAAGGGCACTTGCTTTAGACTTCTTAGCATTTTCTATTCCTGCGACATGAGATTTTATTTGGCTTTCTGAAGCTTTCTTTTTAGATTCGATTTTCTTTTTAAGATCTTCAATCTTCTTTTTTGCATCTTCTTTTGTCATATTACACCTTAATTTTTATAATTACAATAATCTGTTTTAGATAATTCGCATTTATCACATTTTGGCTTTACTTCTAAGCAAATACCATATTCTTTTACTTGACCATATTCTACAAAAATCATATCAATGTATCTGATTTTTTGTTTAGTAGCTTTTGCAAACTCGCGAGCGTGTACAATCAATTCCCAGTATTGTTTGTCATGTGTTATTAAACCTAATCTTTCGAAAATTCTAATTAATACTCTATCAGGCTTTACTACATTCAAACCAATTTCTGTCATAAAATGATAAGTTGTGATATCACCTAAATATGCAAATTTTGAACGAACAGTTTTATAAAATTTCTTTAATGTTTCATCTGTATCATCTGGCAAGAGCGATACTAAATAATTATGAATAGATCCAAATTCGCTTATAATACTCGGAAATAATTTTGCATTTTTGATAATTCCTTCTATCTTACCAGGATGTTTTATCATTTTTGAATCTGCCATCATTTTATTTATGTCATTTTGATCAAATTTAGAAACTGTTTTATAATCAGGAAAATATTCTTTTATTAATCCTACCTTTTTGTTAACAGTATCTGCTTTAAAACCTGAGTAAAAAGCAATGAAAGTTAATTCTTCAAAATACCAATCGTCACTTTTTGCTTCAAATTTTAAAGTTTTTGTGCTTTCGTATCTTTCATCAAAATCTTTTTTTGATAATTTTAAAGCACTCATTAAACTGTTCTCCATCTTTGTGAAGACTTCTGAGTAATTATACATTTTTAGGCCCTTTCATTTGATTATTTAAATAAGAATTAAATCTCAATTCCTTTTATCCTTAATTCTATATTCAAAATTAATAAATAAAACAACACATTTTTAATCTAATGTATAACTGCTGATTATGAATATATAAGTGCCGTGTTTCAGTATATAAGTGCCGTATTTTTGCTGGGGGCTTTTATCTGTTTTTTGATAAAATCAAATGTAATTGATTGTCAAAAATGATTGAATACAAATTAATTTCAATAAATAAAATAGGGGAGTATAAAATTTGTAAAGAATCTATATTTTATTTGCAAATTTCTCTAATGATGATATAAATTGATCTCTTAAATTCTCGGAAACTGGAATTTCTGACCTATCTTTCATTACAATATAACTAGGTTTTGTTTTTACGTATTTCTTGAAATATTTCATATTAATCAAGTGACTATTATGAGGCCTAACGAATGAATGATTGATCAATAAATCATCAAAGTTTTTCAAATTCTTTGAAACTAATAATACACTTCCATTATTGAAATATACATTAGTATATTGGGTGCTAGCTTCGCACCTAACGATCTCAGAAATACTAAACATTGATATGCCATTATTTGTTGATAATAAGATATTATCAAGCTTATCGTTTAAACTATCTCTCATTATAGATAATTTATAGTCAATACCATCGAAAGTTTTAAAGTTTTTATATCTTTCTAATGCACTTGCTAACTTCTGGTGGTTTATTGGCTTTAATAAATAATGCAAAGCCGAAAACTCAAATGCCTGAATTGCATAATTATTATAAGATGTAGTGAAAACAACTTCATATCCTTTGAAGGATGTCTTTTCGATAATATCAAATCCGCTTCCATCTGGTAGCGAAATATCCAAAAGTAATAATTCGGGCTTAACATCATTTATTAGTTTAATAGCATCTTCAACATTAGTTTCCGAACCTAAAATAGTTAGATTTGAGAATTTGGTCTGTATTAATATTTGTAATGAGGATAAAGAATTTTCTTCATCGTCAACTATTACAACCCCAATTTTGCTTGTTTTATTCTTCATTTTTAACTATTCCTTTAATTGTTGCTATTGTACCCTGTGGCATATTATTCGTAAATTGCAATTCACAATTATGTAACTTAAGAATTTCTCTGCTAACTTCCAAACCTAAACCGGTACCTTTTTCGCCAGAAGTGCCAGTCTTTATTTTGGAAGATTTAATTTCTTCCAAATTTATTCCGGTTCCAGAATCAATAATTTGTAAGTCATTATTATGAATTCTAATAATTATTTCTGATTCTTTATAGCTGAAGTTAATTGCATTTGCCAACAGATTTGAAATGACTATACCAAAAGCCTGAAAATCTCCATTAATAAGAATGTTTTTGTCGATTTCAGATATCACTGTTATTTTTTTTCTCTCTGCTACAAGAGCAAGATTATTGATAGCTAAATCTACGGGATTCTTTAAATAAAAATCTTCAAAAATCAATTTTCTTCCACCCATTTGGAACCAAGCCCAATTTAGTAAATTATCCATCATTTGGCTAAGTCTGAAAGATGATTTTTGAATATTTCCAATATTAGTTTTTATTTCAGCTGAACTTAGTAATTCAAAGTTTTCGTTTATTTGCTTTGTTAGTTCACCAAAAGCTGAAATAGGACCTCTCAAATCGTGTGATATTACAGCAAATAATTTATCTTTGTCCTTATTCAGACTTTGTAATTTTAAGTTTGCATTCTTTTTTAATTTATATCTATAAAAAATCAGAAATATAAGGAAGGATAGAATTAGAATTACAAAAATAGAGCTGATTATTATAAAATCATTTTTTGTTTCTTGGAATTCTATTTGCTTTTTATTCATTTCGTTAGCCATATTGAATTCGCTTTTTTTTGCAAATTTATCATTGTCATCTATTTTCAAGGAATCATTAATCTGATTTAAAGCTTTAAGATAAATAAATGCACTATCAAAATTCTTTTGTTTCTCAAAAGCTCTTATTATTTCTTGGTAAGCTTTCAATAGAGTAACCTCAAAGGAACCTTTCGATAGTTCTTTGCATTTTCTAAAAGCAATCTTGCAATAATGAATTGCAGAATCTGGCATATTTTGTCTATTAAAAAAGCCTGCTAGCTCGCTAAATCTATTCTCAATCGGATCGTTTGTATTGACTTCAGGCAACGAAATACGTAAATTGTAATAATTTAAGGCCTTCGAAAAATTGCCTTTCTTTTCGTATAAATTAGATAATAATCGATAAGTCATATTATGTGCAAATATCCAATTAACTGAATCTTGATTTGGGATTTGATTGCTATATTTAAGAGCGATTTTCCCAAAATATTCTGCAGAATCCAATTGGTTCATTTTAGTATGAATTTCAAGTAAACTCCAACTAGGAGAAGCTTTATCAAAATAATTATTTGATTTGTCAATCAAAGAATAAGCTTTATAAAAGTGTTCTTTTGCCTGCTGATAATTATTAGACGACATAAATCTAATACCAATATACACATTTGTATGTATTAAGCCGGATATAAAATTAACTTCCTCATATAGTTTAAGTGCGTTATTAAAGTTTTCAATAGTTTGGCCAGATTCTGCAAAGTAATCCATAATCTTGCCAGTTTGATAATATGCATCCGCAAGTAATTTCTTGGAGTTTTGCTTTTTAGCTATTTCTATATATTCATTTACCAATGGGAGAACTTGAATCCTATCGGTAGAAGTATTTAATTTATCAAGTATATACTTCATTCGAAGTGTGTCTGGAATTATATCTTTATTCCTATCAAATGAATGTAATTCTCCCTCGCAAAGTGCGAAAAAGATAATATATATTATACCTAACCAAAAGAGTTTTTTCATTTATTAAAAATCATCTTTAAAACATTCTGCAAAATATGAATTTTTTACTTATTCAGCACGAATACTTTTGATAAGTCTTTAGATAATAATTTTCTTGCAATCGCCAATGTATTTTGCCATTCTGCAATATTTATTCTTTCGTAACTGTGATGCTCATCATAATAACCAACACTTAAATTTACACCACAGATCTTTTTGCAAAGGTGAGTGATATCAGTAGAAGATAATTTGTTTGGCCTTGTATAGCCCGTTTCTTCTTCGATAAATTCGTGGAATTCCTGAGAGCCAACATTGTAAGTTTTATAGTCGGTGGCGTTGCGTCTATCGAATTCAATCATAAATAGATGCTGATTGATTCTTTCGGCTATGTCGGGGTTTTCATTCATCAGCCATTTTGTACCAATGCATCCTCTTTCTTCGCCATCGGTAATAAGCAAGGAATGTCCGGAATTTCTTAATTCCCAAAGAATTGCGCAACCAGCTCTGTCGTCTGCTCCAATTCCAGTATTAAGTTGATTTTTCCCAACAAAGAAACCATCTCTTTCAATTACTGTTTGGTCATAATAATACTCGCCATCCCATACTGTATCTGCGTGAGCTACCAGAACGACTTTGTTTTCTTTGCTACCTTCTATATAGAGAAATCGCCTTTGAGAATTTTTTTCTTCTCTGAAAATATGATTGTCAATTTTTTTGAATTCGTTAAATACTCCGGTAGTATCTGCCAAAGACATATCCAAAAAATACTTAAGAGTTTCTTTTTCAGTTTTCATATAGTTTTCCTAAAATTGTTAAAATATAAA
>CAIWET010000457.1 GCA_903911805.1 uncultured Ignavibacteria bacterium
AATAATATATAGTAAAGATATTTTAAAAAAGGATGATTAAAGTGGATGTTTTCGAAAAATGTTTAAATTTTACTAAAGCTGATGAAGTAAAAGCAATGGGTTACTATCCATACTTCCACGCAATTCAAGAAAGCGAAGGACCTGAAGTATTAATTCACGGTCGAAAATTCATTATGGCTGGATCGAACAATTATCTTGGTTTGACCTCCCATCCAAAAGTAAAAGAAGCTGCAATTAATGCAATCAATAAATATGGTACTAGTTGTTCTGGCTCAAGATATTTAACAGGAACAATTGAATTACACGAAGAATTAGAAGCAAAATTAGCAAAATTTTTGGGTTACGAAGATTGTTTACTTTTCAGTACTGGCTTCCAAACATCTTTAGGAGTTATTGCCACACTGTCCCAAAGAGGCGATTATTTAGTATTAGATAAAGAAAATCACGCTTGTATCGTAAGTGGCGCAGTACTTGCAAAAGGCGGAATGTCTGATTTTGTAAGATATAAACACAACGATATGAAAGACCTCGAAAGAGTCTTAAAATCATTGCCTGAAAGTGCTGGGAAATTAATTGTAACTGACGGTGTATTCTCCGTTACAGGTGAAATTGTGAATTTGCCTGGATTAAATGAAATAGCAAAAAAATACAATGCAAGAATATTGGTGGACGATGCTCACGCAACTGGAGTAATTGGAAATTCTGGTAGAGGAACTGCTGATTTCTTTGGTTTAACAAAAGAAACCGATTTAACAATGGGAACATTTTCTAAAACATTCTCATCACTTGGTGGATTTGTTGCAGGACCAGAAAGAGTTATTAATTTTCTAAAACATCAATCACCTGCATTGATTTTTAGTGCTAGTCCTACTCCTGCATCTGTTGCAGCGGCATTAGCATCATTAGAGATTTTAGAGCAAGAACCTGAATTGGTTACTAGATTAATTGAAAATTCAGAATATGTCCGAAAAGGCTTAATTTCAGCTGGATTGAATGTAATACCTTGCCAAACAGCTATTGTTCCAGTAGTAGTTGGCGATATGATGAAAGCATTCGAATTTTGGAAAAGACTTTTTGAAGAAGGAATATATGTGAATGTATTTATTCCACCAGGAGTCCCACCAGAAATGAGTATGATGAGAACTTCATATATGGCAACTCACCAAAAACATCATTTAGATAAAGTAATTGAAGTATTTACTTCAGTTGGTAAAGAATTAGATTTATTAAATAATCATTAAAAATCATAAACTCTTGTAGAGACGCACTGCAGTGCGTCTTTCTTAAATACTTTCATTCTGAGCAAAGTCGTTAATTTATGTATGTTATGCCGCACTAGATGCGGCATTTACGTTCTATTCTTGTCATTCCTGCGAAAGCAGGAATCTACGTTAATATAATTGGGCTTGAAAAAAAGTGACCACCCCGTCAAAATGCGCATGAATGCTCATTTTGCCACCCCTCGTATATTAGTATTTTTGAAAAAAGACAAAAAAGAATTAATTTTGTAAAGTGGTAAAGTGAAAGTAAAACGAACCACCCCTAGATAACTTTAGTATATCGTTAAGGAGAATAGTTTGCTTTCACTCTTACTGTCCAAGATTCTGTACAGTACTTAGAAACACAAAAGGGTGATTTCGTATAAAAGGGCGAGAAAAGAAGAAAAAGACAGTTATTACCAGCAAAATATTTATAAACATTTTAATATTTTTATTATGGCAGATTTAATTAAATATGTAGTAGGAATAGACATATCAAAAGATAGCTTTGATGCATGTATCGGTTCGATAGACACAGAACAGAATATCGTTATATTACCATCAAAGAAGTTTAAGAACACAAAGGAAGGATTTGTAGAACTACTAAAATGGTCAAAATCAAATCAAAGTCAAGGAAGTCAAATATGGTTTGTAATGGAAGCAACAGGAGTATATTTTGAGAATTTAGCATATCATTTATCAAAGAAGAAACAGCAGTTAAACATCGTATTACCAACGAAGATGAAGCATTTCAAGCAATCCACAGAAGTAAAGACAAAAACGGATTCAATAGATGCCAAAATATTAACCAGATACGGATTAGAAAGACAGCTGGAAGTATGGAAAGAGCCAATCGAAGAGATGAAAGAGATACGTGATTTATGCAGGGAGCATAGTGGCTTAACAGCAATGTCAACAGAAATAAAGAATCAAATGCATGCTAAAAAAAGTTCGTATAAAGCAAGTACAAAGACATTAAAGCGATTAAATGATCATTTGAATTTTCTAGAAAAGCAAAGCACATCAATTATTAATGAAATAAAATTAAAATTGGACAAGATGCCTGAAGTAAAATCAAAGATTGAGATGATAGAAAATTCTTTAAAAGGAGTAGGCTTTATAACATTGATAAAACTAGTATCAGAGACCGATGGATTTGCATTTATAAGTAATGGCAATCAATTAAGCTCATATGCGGGATTAGATGTAGTGGAATCACAGTCAGGCAATGTATCAGGTAAAACTAAGATATCGACTAAGGGCAATTCAAATATAAGAAAGGCATTATATATGTCATCATTAAGCGTTATAAGGCACACTCAGCGATACAAAGACTTTTACCAAGGATTATTAATTAGGAATAAGGAAAAGATGGTAGGGGTAGTAGCAGTAATGAGGAAATTATTATTATTAATATATACATTATGGAAAAAAAATGAACCATTTATTGACAATTATAATTTTAAATTAAAGGAAACAATAATTTTATAAAATATATCATACGATATAGATTTTTTTCTTGGATATTAACACAGTACCTCCTTATAAAAGGAGGGGAAAATCGATGGTGGAATTATTATTTGTAGAGACAGGTCTCAGACCTGTCTCTTTTTTATGCCGTCATTTTGAGTCAATTATTTTGAATGTCATGCCGCATCAACTGCGGCATCTATGTTTGGAAAAATGTCCTAGCCCGACCTCTGGACTTGAAGAAAAATATTAGTAGCTCAATCATCCCTGATTGAGTGAATGCGAAGCATTCAAAGTATTGATTGGATTGCACGAATCAAAAAACTTAGTAAACATACCTTCCGGTCAGTCATCGACAAGCTCAGCAAACAAGGGGAATAATGGACTATTGTGCAGACGTATTGCTGCAGCTTTACTAGAAATTGGGCTTTAATGTCGAAATCATTTATAATTTTTTATTCATTGTGCCGAAGATTCCCCTTCAACATGTAATGCAGAAAATTTCCAGTTTATATAATCATTACTATAAAAGCAAAAATATAATTCACTTCCATTTGAATTCTTTATTATTTTTATTAATATCCATCCAAAACCCTAATAATTCATAAGAATAATTTCCAATAAAATTTGAAATATAATCTTTACTAAGTTTTGTAAAATATTCTTTTCTTTTCTGTGCATTATATTTTTCATTTATTAATTCACAAAAATTATAATGATCAGTAATATAATTAGAAATTGACATTGGATTTTTTAATAACTCATTGATTATCGATATAGGACGTTCAATATTTAATTTATTAAAAGATATTTCTTCGATACAAATAAAATCATATAATTTCCAATCAATTTTATTTGTACAGTAATTAATAAAACTTATTTGATTTGAAACAGTTTTATTACTTTTATAATTTACTAAATTTAAGGCAATAAAATTATTAGTATCAATTATTATCTTTTCGTCTAATTCAAAATAATTAAATTTAT
>CAIWET010000458.1 GCA_903911805.1 uncultured Ignavibacteria bacterium
CAGGTACTTGGAAATTTAGAAGAATAAAATCTCCTGCACCATACATATTTCTAAAAAATATTTCGGAAGAAAAATTAGTACAGTTAAAAACTATATTATTAAGCGAGGGAGTTATATTTAAGGATGGTTTTGATTTTTGTGGCGCTCCTTTTTCTTTAAAATCAATTAAAGCAGATTCTACAATTCATAATAATCTTTGCTTAAAATTAGTGAACAATGAAGTAGACTTACAAAGCTTAATTATTGAAGATTTTAAAAAACCAAAAGAAGTTTATCAGTTTTACATAAATGAATGTATTCCAATCGAAGCTGATATAAAAAATATAAAAATACAAATTAAAAATATTCTGGATATTAATTTCATTCTTTAATTTAAAATATTATGACAAGTTCAATAGATGAAAAACTTGCTTTCGTAACTTCTGTATTTCCAAATAAAGTAAAAATTGAAATTGTAAATCTAACTGCATTCAAGGCTAATATTGATGAGGCGCTTGGAGATTTAAAGATTGGCTCATATCTTGAAATATCTGATAATGAAGGTTGTAAGCTTATAGCCATTATTGAAAGTTATCAAATAGAGCTAAAGGAAAGAGTTGTTGAAAATGATCAAGGTGAAAAAATAAAAGAAATTTATAATGCCTATGTTTTAGAGGCAAGTCCTCTTGGAACAATAAAGGCCGGGGTATTTACAAGAGGTGGCGATGCGTTGACCATTCCACCAACGGAAGTAAAACCTGCTAACGCAGCCGATATTAAACTTATTTATGAAACAGGTTTTGAGGAAGTAGAAAAATTTTGGTTTGCAAAACTATCTCAAGATGTGAATATATCAGTGCCGGTAAACGGAAATAAATTTTTTAACAAACACTTTGCGGTGGTTGGTTCAAGTGGCTCGGGGAAATCACATACCATAGCGAAAATTTTACAAAGCGCAATTGATGTAGAAAAAGATACTAGAGGTTTCGATTTCAATAATTCACACATTATAATTTTTGATATACATAATGAATACAGAACAGCATTTCCAGAAGCAAATTTTTTAAATATAGACAATCTTACTCTACCATACTGGCTACTTAATAGCGATGAACTACAAGAATTATTTTTAGATACTGAGGCGAACGATCATAATCAACGTAATATTTTTAAAGAAGCTATCGTTTCTGAAAAAATTGCTTCTTTTAACGGCGAGGAAGAAAAAAAGAAAAAAATTCATTATGATTCACCATTATTCTTCGACATTAATAATGTATTAAAAATTGCGAGCGACAAAAATAATCAAATGATAGATACAGGTGAAACGTATGCCAGCGGTGCCAAAAGCGGACAGTCAAAATTGGTTCAAGGCTCTTTATATGGTAAGCTAACTAATTTTGTAAGCAGGTTAGAAAATAAAATTAACGATAAAAGATTTGATTTTTTATTAGGAGACAGTTCTAAAACAATTACATTTGAAGACGCAATCAAGCAATTTATTGGCTATAACAAACGTAAGATAAAAGACGAAACTGGAAATGAAATAGAGGTAGAAAAATCAAATGTAACTATAATTGATTTAAGCGGAGTACCTTTTGAAGTATTAAGCATCACAGTATCTCTAATTACGAGAATCTTATTTGATTATGGTTATTTTTATAAAAAATATTTAAATGACGGAGTTGATTTAGAGACGCCTCTCTTACTAGTTTATGAAGAAGCTCATAAATATGTGCCAAAAAATGATTCTGCAAAATTTAATGCATCAAGAAATGCAATAGAACGTATTGCTAAAGAAGGCAGAAAATACGGGGTTACACTAGGAATTGTTAGCCAAAGACCTTCAGAAATTTCAGAAACAATTTTTTCTCAATGTAATAATTTTATTGCGATGAGATTAACAAACCCAAATGACCAGAATTATGTTAGGAGGTTGCTACCTGATACGTTGGGAAATTTAATTGATTCCCTTCCTTCTTTACAGTCAGGCGAAGGTTTACTGCTCGGAGAAGCTGTGGCGATGCCATCTTTAGTTAAAATCGACAAATGTAGTGCTGATAAGCAACCCTCATCTAATGATGTAAAATATTTGGAAATTTGGAAGAATGAATGGAAGAATGTAAATTTTGAAGATATTGTCAATGAATGGAAAAAATAAGGAGTTTTTTAGATTTCGGGCATTCACCACTAACCCCTCTGCCAAAAATCCAAAACGATTTTTTAATATTTTAAAACAATTCCGACTGCTGCTAGAAAAAAGAAAAGGAATAAATAACCAGCATCCCCGTACCAGATAAAAAATTTTGAACCCCCTTCCCCTTCTACGACATCCAATCACCAACTTCATGGAAACGAAAATGGAAAATCCCGAATATGCCGAAGAGGATCTTCCCGCTATCCACAGTAAAGAATCCCAGAGTATCCTATCGGCATCGGCCACGGTACGCTCACAAGCGAACGGCGTTTTGGAAAACGCCGAAAAAAACGTTTCCATCAGGGAGCTCAGGGATTTCGATTCGGGCGCCGACATGGATTATTTTCGCTCGCTTGAAGGCAAAGGGGGTTGGATCGCCATTGGCATGGATGATTGCATGAATCAGCAGTATTATGTCGCAATCGGGGAAAACGACGAAAAACTCGGTATCGTCGGGGTGTACGATACCGAAGACGCAATCAATTTTACCCATGTAGTTATCGATCCCGAATACCGCTCAACAAAAACCGGGAAAAGCCTATTGCCTGATTTTTACAGCCAGCTGCTCAAAAAAACCGGATTGAAATCTTTGGTCGCGACCATCAATCCCCGCAATATCGCTTCGATACGGTCGCATGAAAAGGCGGGTTTCAGAGAAATCGACGTTCCGAAATACGATTGGAAACTGATATATGAATATGATATCGAGTAAATTCCCAAATTTTTTATAGAAGGGATTTTTTATATACATCCGATATTGCGGGATTTGGGGTTCGATAGGCAATTGTCTCGTGCGGGGTGGCACTTCGATATTGATTGTACAGATCTTAATGCATTTTCTCAAAAATTTGATACAATGCCATCGCATCCCAAAAATTCACTTTCAATCCATGGAGCTA
>CAIWET010000459.1 GCA_903911805.1 uncultured Ignavibacteria bacterium
AAATTAAGATTTTTAAAATTATTAAAATAAACAGATGAAAAAATTAATAATATTAATGCTCATACTTGTCATTTTGTCAATTAATTCCATTTCTCAAGTTCCTAATAGAATGAGTTATCAATCAGTTATGAGAAATTCTGATGGTGAATTAATTTCCAATAAAAAGGTTAACATAAAAATTAGTTTATTGCAAAACACCAGTAATGGGATTGTTGTTTATTCTGAACTTCATAATAGAACAACAAATATAAATGGATTAGTAAGTTTAGAAATTGGCAGTGGTGAAGTAATTTTCGGAAATTTTGATTCTGTCGATTGGTCCTTTGGCTCTTATTTCCTAAAAATGGAAACTGACCCAAATGGTGGAATGAATTTTAAAATAAGTGGCAGCTCACAATTATTAAGTGTTCCTTATGCTTTTTATTCTGGAAAAAGTGGGAACCAATCAATTGGCATCAGTAGCACTGATATAAAGAATGATAGTTTATTTATTACGTTATCGAATGGCAAAATTAATAATGCTGGTAAAGTTTCTGGAAGTAATAATAATATTGAAAGTGCTGAAATAAAGAATGATCGTTTGATTATAACATTGTCAGATGGAAAAAGATTTAATGCTGGCTTGGTTAATTCGAGTCGAAAAGATTTAATATATTTATATGTTGAAGATTTTGGAGCTATTGCAAATGATGTTAATTTTGATAATACAATAGCAATTCAAAAAGCTATAGATTCAGCAATAAAAACTGGTAAAATCATCTATTTTGATAAAGGAAATTATTATGTTAATCATACTCTTTATATTCGAAAGTATCTGAAAGCAGAACACGATGAAGGAATTAAAATTTTAGGTGCTGGTGTAAATCATACTGCAATTATTTCTAAAGTTGCAAATGCACCGCTAATTATTATTGAAAATGCGTACAACGATGGTAGCCCAATTCCTGGATATTTCTTTCAAGGTGGATATATAAAAAATTTAATATTTCAAGGAACATCAGGGTGTGGAAACTGTTTAAATATAACTGGTTGGTGGTATGGTCAACTTGAAAATATTCAAATACGAAATTTTGGAGGAAATGCTATACATATGCCAATAAGGAATAATTTTGGTCCTCCAAATGATGGATTAGGAAATGCATATACCGATAATTATTCTAGTTTTATTAGTATAAAAAACTCAAAAATTGATAATAATTTGGGATGGGGTTATTTTGATGAAAAAGAAAATACATCTTCAGACCTCAATTGTGATAAGACAATTTTTGCATCTAATGGTTTAGGTGGCATTAGATTTGGCGGACAAAGTATTAGACTTACAGGCTGTGCAATTGCTTATAATGGCTTTGGATCACCTACTGGTGGTGGATTAGAATTAGGAGTAAATGGGAATTCTTCTCATAATAATTTTATAACGCAAATTGAATTTGATGCCAATAATCAATATCATATTAAAATGAATACTGTTTACAATACAACTGTTACTAGTTGTCGTTTTTTATTCCATGATTTAATTGATCCAACAAAAATTTCTCCTGAAAATGGTGCAATTTTGTTAGCAGCAGATAGTAAATATCCATCTGTTCTAAATGTCGATATAACTAATAATTTCATTAGACTTGATTATCCAACAAAAGCATTTAATAAGAGACAGAATTTATTTTTCACAAGATTTCTTTCGCATGCCTCAAGTTATAATATCAAAATTATTGATAATTTATTTCAATCACTTCCTGTTGGTTTTAGTAATTATCATGATTTTAAAAGATATGATTATTATTTTGATTCAAGACTTGGTATAACAAATAATATAGTTATTGACGATTCGGATCCTGGTGTTTATTATTCAAGTGCTAGAGGAAAATTGCCTCCATATTTAGATGGAATAGTAAAAAACACTACTTCAAATAATATTAGCAGTTATCTAAATTTTGATTTTCCAATTACTTATGGTGGTTATAATGTATTAAATTTAGATGAGTATATAAAATTCTATGATTCAACAACAAATTTATTTACTATCCCAGAGTCTGGATATTATGATATAAATCTTGGTATTGCAACTTCAAATAGTTCGCTTTCAGGTATGTATTATTTGGAATATTATATCGACAATTCAATCATTTCAACTCATTCATTCCCAATTTCGCCAAATATTGATAATTGGATAAATGATCATTTTTCGATATACTGTTTTAAAGGAGTAAAATTAGGGATTAAAGTAAGATCTTCAGTTCCAATAAATTTTAGTACTTTAGAGAAATCAAAATTCTTTTTAAAATTACTAAGATAGATAAAAAGTGAATGAACCTAAGTATTTTCCAAAAAAAAGCTGATCATCATATGTCAGCTTTTTTAAAAAACATTATGATTTATTTTTTTGCAGGTGGTAAGATCACTTCGTCAATTACGTGAATTATACCATTGGATGCTTCAACTGTTGCAATAATTTTTGCTTTATCAATATAAATTGCACCATCTTTTTTAGAGATTTTTGCATTTGAGCCGTCAACCATTCCTAAAATCTGTCCATCTTTTAACATAGATATTTTGTAAACTGCTACTGCAACGTGATGTTGAAGTATGTCAGCTAATTTCTGTTTGTTCTCTGGTTTTAAAAGTTCTTCAACTGTACCTTTAGGCAATTTTTCGAATGCTGAATTAACAGGCGCAAAAACTGTAAATGGACCGGCATTTGACAATGCATCAACTAAATCTGCAGCTTTTACTGCGGCAACTAAAGTTGTATGATCTGCTGATCCAACTGCAACTTTTACGATGTCTTTTTTAGACATTCCATCTTTTACTCCAGATTGTCCTGATAATTTCTTACCAGTATCAACTGTTTTAGTATCACTACCTTCTTTTGTTGAACAAGATACTAAAGAAATTATAATTGCAATTATTGCAAATGCTCTAAGAATAGTTTTCATAATAGATCCTTATAATAATATTTAAATCAATAA
>CAIWET010000460.1 GCA_903911805.1 uncultured Ignavibacteria bacterium
AGAATATATGAAAAAATGTAATTTAAGTTAAGTTACTTAATCGCAAATGGCGATATTTTTTAAAAAAAATGGAGTGTTTTATGAAAAAAATTGAAAAAGCGAAGATTATGAATTTATTATTTGTAATCATTTGCATTGGATTTGGTTGTTTCACTTATACAAGTGCACAAACAACTACAGCGGAAGAATCTAAAAGTCAAAAATTACCTAAGGAAAGCGGTCAATTCATTAGGGCAAGCATCACAATTGTTCCATTAACTAGGGATGCAAAAGTTTATAATGATCTTTTAAAAGAATCATATAAAAACAAAGATGCTAGGTTTGATTTTAATTTTGTATCAATGAAAACTTTGCAAGAGTGCCAAAACTCATTTAAAGAACTAGGTAAGAATATCACTCTTTCTAATTATGATACTGTAACAACTAAAAATTCCATTGAAAAAATAATAAAAGAATCTGGAATTATAAAAGAGATCATGGCTCTTGTTATGAATAATGATTCTCTTGCTTTAAGAGTAGCTAGAATGAAAAAAAAGGAAACTGTAACTGCCTCATCTGCTAAAAGCCAAGGAAATACGGATTATGCATTAATGGAGGCAATTTCAGAGAAAGCATTTATTGGTATTCCTATCTATTTTTCTTCCAATAAAAATGTAGTTAGTGGCTTATATTACTGGGTTAAACTCGATGTGAGTAATGCATTTGAAGGAAATAATTTAAATTCTGATAAAGTAGAAATACACTTTGTTGAATTAGGTAAGACAGGTGATGAAAGTTCAAGTTTAAATAATTTAACCAGTACAGCTCAAAAGGACAACAAATTAGGTGATATAAATAAAAATTTACCTGACCAATCATCTTTAGCGGTCTTTGTAAGCCATTTGTATAATCTTGCTTTTACTTTACCTGAATTCAAAGTCAGAGGAACAGTACAAAGTACAACAGATAATGTCAAGATTGATGTTGGTGATAGAGAAGGTGCTTATCTAGATCAGGGATATAAAATCTTTGAATTGAAAGAAAATGAAAAAGGTGAACAATATACTGACTATTTAGGATTTGTAAGAATTGAAGAAGTAGGAAAAACTTCAGAAAAGATTGATAACTTAAGTAAGGTATTCTTTATTAAATCAGGGAATTTTGATGTTGGTAATATTGCAGTTTCTCACGACCAAATGTTAGATATTTATTTAAGGCCAAGTTATAGATTTACCGATGTGCCTTCACAATCGATAAATTGGTTCTCACAAGCATTATTTGGTGATCCTAATGCAAATTTGCTATCTGATGATGCTAAAACATCTTACAATATTAATTTAAGTGCAATGTTTAATCTTGCAAAACTTACAAACATAAGTCAGCTATTTGTAGGGTTAGATGTTGGTGTTGGATTCTTAGGTACTACAGCTAATACTGGATTGACATCAGGGGGAAGTTCAGTAGCAGTTAGTGTAAACACACCAATGACTTTAGAAGCATCATTATTAGTTCATAAAAAAATATGGTTCGCTCCATTTTCTGGATTTGCAGAAGTTCAATTTGGAATTAATAGTTTAAAGATAACTGGTAAAATCAATGACAAAGATTGGGAGTTGAATTATGGAACTTTAAATTATGCAGCTGGATTAAACTTAGGCTTAGATTATGCAATCAATGCAGATATGTTATTAGGTTTTGAAGCTGGATATAGATATGCATTGCCTATTGTTGAATTTAAAATTAAAGATACTAATGGTTCCGAAAAAACTTATACTAAATCTGATAATGAAAATTTTTGGTCTGCTAACAAGTTAGATGGAATTCAATTAGGTGGTTTAAGATTTGGATTGCATTTCACTTATATGTTAACAAAAATGTTTTAAGGAGAATAAAAAATGAAAAAAATAATAATATTATTAATGCTTATAACTGTATGGGGTTGTGCTACAAAAATCGAAAAAACAAGTTTTTTGCCCGAATCTAGACAAGCGACTTGTGAAAGTAGTATTGGGAATGACGCTGTTAAATATATCTCTTGGGGTATTGGAAAAGATAATTTAGAGGCGCAAAATGATGCAAAAAAATGCGCAGTTTACTGTTGTATTATGTTAGATGTTACTGGCGGCTGTAAAGCAATGTTAAATCCTGAGCAAAAAAATGATCCAAACTTAAAGCAGTATTTAGAGAACTTTTTTAAAGATAATAGTTTTAATGATTTTGTTTCTTTAACAAATGAAGACAGAATAGATCCAGATAAGAGAATTAAAACTGCAGACGGTAGAATAAAATTAGGGGTTCAAGTTGTTGTTCGATATACAGACTTGAAGAATGAGTTAAAAAGAGCAGGTTTTATAAAGAATTTTAATTAAAATTAAAGGAGTAGAATATGAAATTAAATTTTGTGATATTGATGACATTTATGTTATTTAACAATTTAATTAGTCAAGAAAATACAAAACCTAAAGTATTTTCTAAACCCAATATTGTTGTTATGCCTAAAGCATATGATGGAAAAAATCCTATAGACGTAATAAAATCAGATAGAATTGCTGAACAAATAATTCAAAGTATAAAGAATGCATTACAAAAAGAAGGATTTACTCCAAAAGATGCTGTTAAAGATATTCAAAATTTTGATCTTCAAAGAGCGAAAATGAAAAGTTTGAATTTAGATAATAGTGCCTTAATTGCCTCTTGCGTAGATGCTGATATATTTTTTGAATTTACGTATTCAAAAAATGACAAATTCAAGTTTGGAGCAAGGCAATATATTTGTAATTTAGATGTAATTGAATCTGGAACAAATCAGTCTTTAGGAACGGTTACAGGTACTTCAGGACAACCTTCTAATGAAGGTGCAGATGAAATGATTGCTTCAATTGCAGCTGAAAACGCATTAAAAGAGTGTTTAACTTTAGTTACCTCTTATTGGAATAAAACACCAACTATGGGTAAGCCTTATAATATTATTATAGGTTTTAATACAATTGCTCCTAATGAGGATTTCAATGGGAAATATCCAGATGCTGTTATCCAAGATTATATAATGGGAACAATGAAAGCAATTGGAACTCCTGATCCAAATGTTGGTGATAAAACAATTATTTATAAACCAGTGTATTTTGATATTAATGATTATCCAACTAGTTCAAAGGTAAGAGATTCATTGAGGAAATTATTTGATAATTTATTTCCAAAAGAATCAGGTATAAAAATGAATGTAACAAATACAGGTAAAATAATAACAATTGATCAGAAATAGGGTGTAAATATGAAAAAGATAATTTTAATATTATTATTGTGTTGTTCATTTAGTGTTCTTGCTGAAAATGTAACTTCAGGTTATTTTGTCGTTCCAAATCCAATAATGGCAAAGTCTGTTCAAGAGCAACTAGGAAACAAAATAAAAGTAGCTTTGTCTAAAGCAGGAATAAATGCAACTGATGGGTATTTCCCAATGGTTACAATGGTTAAATATGATGAATTAGAAACTATTGTAATTGAAGGTATGAGAAAAATGTATAAAACATCTGGAATAGTTAATATTCTTATTACATTTACAAACACTAATGCATCTTTAGCAGCTGAATCATTTAATGTTGAAGGAATAGGAATATCTGAAAAAATTGCACAATCTAATGCAATTCAGAATATCAATATTCCACCAAAAACATTAACAGATATGATGGCATCTGCTAAAAAAGGTTATGAGCAAGCGTTAGTTGATTATGCTAATGGAAGAGTGACTGAAGCTAAAAAATTGAAAGCATCAAAAGACTATTATGGTGCTATTGAAATTGCTTCTGAAGTACCTGCAAGTAGTAAAATTTACAAAGATGCACAAAAGCTAATTACAGATTGTGAAAGCGCCTTAGATAAAGAAGCAAAAGAAGCACAAAAGAAACAAGACGAAGAATCAAAACGAAATTTTGAATTACAAAAAGAAAAAATTAAAGCTGACAAAGAGTTAGCTAAAGAACGTGAAAAGACCAAACAAGATGATATTAAAGCAAATGCTGATGTTCAACAAGCCAGATCAAAAGCAAATGAAGATATTATCGTGCTTGGCAAGCTTATTATAGTGGAAGATAATTTTTTGAATGCCATATTGGCAAAATTTATTCATATATTTAAGGAGTTTATTATGAAAAAACATTTATTTGGAACTTTGTTGATTGTGATTTTTGCATTTTCAACAGCTAATTCATTCGGCGGTTTTGATCAAAAATTGCTAAGAATTTACGGCGGTTTGTCAGTTGGGTCAGTTAATACATCAAATTTCAATAATTTTTGTATTTCCGATTGGGAAAAATATGGTTTATTATCTCAAAATTCTAGCAGCTCAGAGGGTCGCGTTATCGTTGGTTTAAGCGATGCTGAAACAGAATATAAGTTCACAGGAATGAAATTGGGTGGATTTATTGGAGCTGATTATGAAGTAATGGAAAAAGGTAGAGTACTTTTTGAATATAATTATAACTTTGGAACAAACTTTAGTATGATGGGTTTTTCTTTAGGTTTTAATTATGATTTATTATCTTCTGGCGATTTTAATTTAGGAATAACTCCAAAAGTTGGTTATTCAATAGGTACAGTTGATTTAGGAATTATTAATCCAACTTATATTGTTTGGTCAAATGGTTCAAAACAAAAATATACAGATCCAGTAATTATCACAGAAGGAAGTTTTTCTAGTGGTGATAAATTATCAACAAATATTGGCTCAGTTACTGCTTCATTAGGATTAACTCCAGTTTATAATATTACAAAAAATATTGGAATCAGAGGATATGTTGGATTTGGTTTAGGCTTAACTGGCGACACACAAATCAATGTAACCACAACTACTGGTGATGTTAAAATTAATATGGATTCAAAAGCCGTAGTAAAATATGGTACAAGTAGCGAGCAAGCAGGTTTCAAACCAACAGTAGCTCCAACAGGTCTAATTTTCCAATTAGGTATTAACTATACATTATAATTGCAATTAAGTTTGAATCGGTTCATAGCTTTGAACCGGTTCATTTTTATTAGAATCAAAAAACTTTAAGGGTGATTTATGAATCGATTTTCAATGATATTTTCATTAATATTTTTAATAAACAATTTTGTTTTATCAGACTTTTATGCATATAAAGTAGTATCTAAAACTAAAGGTGAAATGATATTGTCAGGGGAATATGATAGAGTTGCTGGGAAAAAGTTACCTGATGGCACTGAGAGAATTGAAAGACTTGAAACAAGTAGTAAAGGATTTAATTTTATAACAACCGAATTGTTTGATCATAATGGAAGCAGATTTTATCCATTAATTATACTTGAACAAAATAAAATTTATTCTGCAACTTTATTAGATTGGAATGGTGGAATGAATGAGTATAATTTTCAAAAAGTTAAGCAAATTGCAAAATTTGAGAATAACAGCTTATATTTAGCTTCTGAGACTGGTGAATTTAATAAATTAACAGCCTTTTACAAAGGTAATATGATTTATAAAAGTAATTCATTAAAAGACTTAACTAATCCTATTTGCTTTATTGAAGGTGATGCAACAATGATGGAATTGCTCGGAATTTATTGTCGTTTGGATTTAATACCTATACCATCGCCAAAACAATTTTTTTACCCAAACAGATAATTAAAAATATTAACTCTAATTAGTTTAAATGGTGAAATATTAAGATCGATATACAGTGGTAAATCAAATGAATTATTAAATGTGGTTGATTTCAGTACAGAAAATTAATCTACAGGAATTTACTATTACAAGTTAAAAACCAGTGAAACAGAGTTAATAAAAACGATGATAATCATTAAATAATAAAATTAAATCAAAGCAGTCTTTTAAATAAGGCTGCTTTTTTTATTATAACAAAATATAGTTTTTCACTTCATCGTTTATAATGAATTTAATTTAAAAGTATAATGATTATTTTAAAAATACTTTTTAATCTCTTTTAGTATATTTATCAATCAATATCATTAATTCCGATTTCTTTATTGGTTTTGATAAATAATCTGAACAACCAATTGATAATATCTCATCTCTTTCGGAACTAAAAGCATAAGCTGTTTGAGCAATTATTGTCAAATCAGGCCTTAGTTCTTTGATTATTATAGTTGCATCTATGCCATTCATAACAGGCATTTTAATATCCATAAGAACTAAATCAATATCATTTTCATCTCTGACTATATCAACTGCTTCCTGTCCGTTTTTAGCATAAAGAATAAAAAATTTATCGTCTTTCAATAATTTTGATAAATATTGATAACTTGTTAAATCATCTTCAGCAATTAGTATTTTTATTTCTTTCTTAATTTTGACTGTTTTAATTGAATCATACTCTAAATTTTGAATTTCAGATGATTGCACAAAAGGGATTGTAAAGAAGAACGTTGTACCTTCATTTTCTTTTGATTCAAACCAAATTTTACCACCAAGTAATTTTGTAAGACCTTCACAAATAGGTAAGCCTAATCCTACACCTTCATAACCTCTGGTTATGTCAAGATTTACTTGAGCAAATCTTGAAAATATTCTATTTCTCATTTCTACTGGAATACCAATACCAGAATCTTTAATATAAAACTCAATCTCTGAGTTTTTAATAGTATAACCAAATTCAATCTCACCATTAATGGTGAATTTTATAGCATTATTTATCAAATTTGTAAGAATTTGTTTCAATTTTAATTCGTCAGTATTGATAGATGAATGTGGATTGGATAAACCAATATTATATTTTAATAACACACCTTTAATAGCGGCTGAATTCAAGAAAAAGGAATATAAATTTGACAATAATGTATTTAAGGAAAATGTCATATTTTTAATTTCAATTTGTCCTGTTTCTATTCTCGAAATATCCAATATGTTCCCGACAGTTTCCATGAGTCTATTACCGCTTTCTTGAATTATTCCAGTAAAATCCTTGATATCTTCTTTTGATAAGTCGTCAGACTGAAGTAAATTTGAGAAACCTAAAATACTATTTAGTGGAGTGCGAATTTCATGTGACATGTTTTGAAGGAAAGCTGTTTTTAATCTATCACTTTCTTCTGCTTTTTCTTTTGCTAATTCCAAATTGATATTTGTAATAGTTAATCTTTCACTCAATTGCAAATATTCTTCATATTGGCTTTCAAGATTTTGATTTTGATTTTTGAGATTCTCTTCAATTTTCTTGCGTTCTGTTATGTCATCTGCTAAAGTGAACAAAACATCTTTTCCGAAATATTTACCTTTAATTGTCCATACATCTTTTGGAAAAATTTCTCCATTTTTTCTGAGTCCCCAAAACTCATATTTTTGTGGTTTGCCCTGATTAGCAAGATTTACCAATTCTACTATTTTTTCCAAATCATTTCTATCAGGGGCAGACAAGAAAGCTGGAGTTTTACCAATAAAGTCTTCTCTGTCGTAACCATACATATCAACTGCTCCTTGATTAACAGTAATAAATGATAAATCGGGATTTTGAATATAAATGGCATGCTTAACTGTATCGAAAAGACCTTGATAATTAAGTTCACGTTCTAAAAGTTTTTCATCACTTAGCTTTCGCTCTGTAATGTCTTGATTTACTCCATAAGTCTTTATAGTACGACCTTTTGTGTCTTTTAATATATTATAGTGAACATTAATATAACCTAAATCACCATCAGCATAAATAATTCGATGCTCTAATTGACTACTGAATTTGGGGTCTAAAGTTTCTATTGCCTTTTGGGTTTCAATACTAAATAAGTGCGAATCATCAGGATGAACAAATCGTTGAACATATTGGGCTGAAGACATATTATAACCATTTTCATTTTCAACATTTGTACGAAAAATCGAATAGAAATTATCATTAAAGGTAAAAATATCACTTTCAACTTCATATTCCCAATGACCCAACTTAGCCATATCTAAAGCATTTTCAAGTTGAGATTCACTCTTTTTTAAAGTTTCTTCAGCATTCTTTCTTCTTACAACATTCCAAAGATTTTCAGCAAATATAGATAAAAATTCTGCATCAGTTTGATTATAATCATATTTTTTATTTCCTACTCCAAAAATAGCTACAACTTGATTTTGAATAATAACTGGAACTGCTAAGTCTCTAAATAATGTTGTATGACCTTCGGGTAAACCTCTTTTGTGGGATACACTTGAATAATCATTATGGTAAACAGATTTTCTTTGGAAAAAACAATCTACCCAAATTCCTGCTTGGCTTATAGGGTAATGCTTATTTAAGGTGGGAATATTGCACATTTCCATTGATTTTGCTGACCATGCCTGCAATGAAATTGTTTCCTGATCATCGTTTACTAAATGGAAATATCCAATTTCGCTATTTGTTAGTTGAATACCTAATTCAATTGAATAACTCATAATTTCTTCAATTGCTAAATGCTCAGACTTTTCATATAATTCAAGAGTAATATCTATTAGATTTTTATGCTTTTTCTCTTGAGTGATATCCGATTTTACCGCAACAAAATTTACTATTTCTTCATTTTTGCCTTTAATAGGTGTAATTGTTGATTTTTCCCAATAAAACTCCCCATTTTTTTTGCAATTACAAAATTCCCCTGTCCATGTATTACCAGATACAATCGTGTGCCACATTTCTTTATAAAAATCATTGGAATGAATGCCTGAATTTAAAAATTTTGGATTTTTTCCTAAATATTCATCCTTTGAATAACCTGATAGTTGAGTAAAGAATGGATTCGCATATTCAATTTCTCCCATTAAGTTTGTTACTACGATTGAAACTTCTGTGTGTTCAATTGCTTTCAATAATTTTTTTAATTCTAATTCTTGGTTCTTTAGCAAAGTTACATCATAAACGATAACACCCAATCCACTGCCAACTTTAAATGAATTGAGAACAAAATGCTTATCTCCAAATACTGGATTTGGTATAAAATCTATAATTGTAAACGGTTTTCCGGTTTTGATAACTTCCAAGTGTTTCTCATATCTCCCTGAACTTTTTATATCCGGTACGATGTCTGCAATATTTTTTCCAATTATGTCAATTTTCTGTTTACCAATAAATTCCAATGCCTTACTATTTATCTCTACAAAGTTAAGATCAGCATCTAATAGATAAAAACTATCTGAAGCAGAATTCATGAAACTTGACAACCTCTCTTCACTTTGTTTTAGTTTCACATCGGCTTTCTTTCGCTCTGTAATGTCTTCCACACACGACCAAATGAATTTTTCGCCATTGAGTTCAATAATGTTTCCTGATAGAACTACCGGAACAAGTGATCCGTTTTTATGGATATATTCTTTTTCATAAGGTCCATAAAAACCTTTTTCATATAAATTATTTAATTGTTCTTTTTCTTTTACTAAATATTTTTCAGGAGTGATTTCCCAATAAGTTAATAGTAAAGTTTCTCCTATCGTATATCCAATAATATCTGCATAAGACTGATTTATATCTATTAATTCACCTGTCATTTTTGCCAGGGCTAAACCAATTTGAGTAGTACTAAATAACTGACGATTGTATACATTGCTGTCAATAATGGCTTTCTCTGTTTTTTTTCGTTCAGTTATATCAGAAATGTAACCCTCAATAAATTCTAAAACTCCATCTTTGTTGTAAACCCCATAGCCTTGTTCCCACACCCACTTTTCAATACCATTTGAATTGATAATGCGATATTCCATTTGAAACGGTTGATTTGCCTGAATTCCTGTCTGAACAGTGTTCCAAACCATTTGCCTGTCATCTTGGTGGATCAAATCTCCATATTCAATTTCTCCAGATTGAATCAATTGTTCTGGTTTATATCCAAGAAGTGCTATACTGCCATCGCTAACAAATTGCATTGACCAATCAGTATTATTTTCACATCGGTAGACCATACCAGGCAAGTTGGCTATAATATTACCAAGAAAACGTTGATTTTCTTTTAAACTGATTTCTGCTTTTTTGTGATCAGTTATGTTCTTACCAAATACTGAAATTCCAACAATTTCACCATTTTTATATATTTGATTAAAAGCAAGTTGAAGAACTTGAGACTTATCATGTGTAAAGTAATCTATTGTATATGCACCTTCATTAATTGCTCGTCTATACAATTCATACCAAAATTTGACAATATTTTCAGGTACTATTTCTTCAGGTAACAATCCAGATCTTATTTGTATACCACGAGTTTTCATAAAGTGTGCTTGATAAGCATTATTGAATGATTTTAGTTTAAAGGACTCAGCTTCAATTGACCAAATCAGGTCAGATGTGCTATCAATAATACTTATTAAAGTTTCTTCGCTAACAGACAAAGGGTTATCGATATTACCAGTCATATCAATATATTTTTTATTTTCAAGTTCCTTTACTTTTTGTTCAAGCTCTTCGTAAGTTAGCTTCATAATTAGCCCTTATTGAAATTATTTAAATTCTTTTTATTTTCTATCATAAAATAAAATGTAGTACCTTTTCCTTCTTCGCTTTCAACCCAAATATTGCCACCGTGCATTTCTACGAATTCTTTACATAAAAGTAATCCTAAACCAGTACTCAGTTCGTTTCCTGTCCCAGGGCGAGATACATCCCTGTCTAGTCTGAATAATTTTTCAATCATATCCGAATTCATACCAATACCTGTGTCTTTAATGTAAATTATCGGTGCAAGATTGATTCCATTTGAAGTCACTCCTACCTCAATTTTTCCACCTATGTTTGTGAATTTAATGGAATTTGATACAAAATTTCGTAAAATTGTATTTAACATTTGCTCATCAGCTAAAACATTTACATTTTCAGGAATATTGTCTATAAATTCAATTTGTTTTTGGTTGAAAGATTCAGTCAGAATTTGTAATGTGCCATGTGTTGCCCTTTTCAGATCCAATTGAACTGGTTTAAATTCCATCATTCCTCTCTGAATTCTTGACCAGTCTAACAAATTTTTAAGTAGATCATATAAATTATTTGATGATCTCATCATATTATAACTTATTTTTTGTAATTCCTTCAAAGTAAAATCTGATGTTTCTTCAGCCATCATTTTTGTTAATCCTAGAAAGCCATTCATTGGACCTAATAAATCATGGGCAATTATTGAAAAGAATCTATCTTTAGAGTTATTAAGCTCAATCAATTCAATGTTCTGTTTTTGAATTTTCTCTTCTGATTGAATTCGTTCAGTAATATCTCTGAATGACCAGACCCTGCCAATTACATCATTCCCAATTTTTTGAGACTGTGAATACCTTTCAAATATTCTACCATCCATAAATTTTATCTGATCAAAGCTTGATTCATTTGGATGACGATATAAGTAATTTACTTTTTCAATAAATTGCATAGGATCAGAAAGTTGAGAAATTACATGATTCATAACAAAAGAATCATCAAGATTTGAAATTATACTTTCGGGTAAATGCCACATTTCAGCAAATTTTTTATTCCATCTTGAAATACTTCCATTATTGCTAACTATAAGTATGCCGTCAACTGTTGATTCCAAAGATGCATCTAACATTGATAATGATTCTAAAAGATCAGCTTCATTTTTTTTGAGGTAACTTATATCCATGAATATTGCATAATTTCCTGCAAATTCACCAGCTTCATCATATTTAGGAGTTGCTGTTACATAAATAGCTTTTTTGGTACCATCTAATAAAATTATTTCATGCTCGTAAGTACTTGTTATACCTTTTCTTCGTTTTTCGGATTCATTAATTACTTTATTTCTGTTATCATCTGATAAAAATTCAAGCATACTCTTTCCAACAAGATCCCCGTTGGTCCCAAATATCTTTTCAGCTTGTGAATTAGCATAAGTAAAGACTTCAAAAGTATCTAATATACTAACTCCTTCACCTAAATTATCAATAATTGTTCTATATTTTTCTTCACTTTCTTTTAGAGCTTGTTCTGCTTGTTTTCGTTTTGTTATATCAATAAAACTGATTAAAACTTCTGAAATGTCTCCTTGATTGTCAAAAACCGGAAAGCCATTAACATTAACCCATACAATATCATTTGTTGCTGGTCTTACAATACCTACAGATAGATTATTTATAATTTTTTTATTATTTATTATTTGGTTAACTGGATATTCATCAAGAAGGAATGGAATATTATTTTCATGAATAAATTTCCAATCAGGATCTATAGCTGTTTTCCCTTTCATCTGATCTAAGCTTAAACCCAATAATTCTGCAGCTATTTGATTATTCTTTATAATTGAAGTGTTTGGTGAATGAACAACAATTCCTGCATCAAGGTTAGTTAATAAACTTCGATAAATTTCTTCACTTCTTCTTAATTCTTCTTCTGCCAGTTTTCTTTTTGTAATATTTTCAAATGAAATGCCTACTTGATTATCAGGCAATGCAAATGCTTTCATAGTAAAAGCAGCTTCTAATACTCTACTATCACCATAATAAATATCTTCTATTACAATATTCTTTTTAGTTCTTACTACTTCAGCGTACTTTTGAGGAATTTGTTTTTCCCTAAGCAATGGAAAATTTTCATCTAAGGTTTTACCAATTACATCTTCGACTAAAACTCCAGTATATTCCTCAGTTATTGGATTAGCATATATCATTTTTAATGACCTGTCGTCATTTAAATCTTCTAATTTATAAATATATAAACCAGTTCTTATATTTTTTACAATATCTTGATAAAGAATACTTTTTTCTTCAGCCTGCTTCCGCTCTGTAATGTCTATAGTTTGTACAATGTAGTATAAAGGTTCATTCTTTTCATCGAATAATAAAGTTGAAATAATTTCAACCCATATTATTTCGCCGTCTTTTCTGATATATCTTTTCTCGAAATGAGACGATAATTCATCTTTGCTCAAATATTTCGAAATTATTTTATTTGTTTTAGCAATATCATCAGGATGAGTAATTTCAAAAAAATTCTTTTTTAGGAGTTCTTCTTTAGAATAACCGAGAATGTTGCACAAAGTTTTATTAACATTTAAAAATGAACCATAAATATCAGTTAAAGACATACCAACAGCAGCTTCATCAAAAATTAATTTAAACTGTTCATCGGCTTTATCTTTTTGTAATTTATCTAATATTAATTGAATATTGTCAGAATCAATATGTGCTTTAAGAGCTTCATTCTCTTTCTTTAGTTCCTGAAGTTCCATTAGAAGTTCATCTTTGGTCTTTTCGTTATCTACCATTATTTCATCCCAATA
>CAIWET010000461.1 GCA_903911805.1 uncultured Ignavibacteria bacterium
AATAAAAAAGGATTTTAATGGATATAAATCAAAAAATAGAATATTGGATTAAAGTTTCAGACCACGACATTCCTGTTATGGATCATCTCTTTATTAGTGGTGATTTTTCATATTCATTATTTATTGGTCATTTGGTATTAGAGAAAATTCTGAAAGCACATTTTGTAAAAGCTAAACAAGAAGCGCCGCCTCGAATTCACGATTTATACAAGTTGGCACTTTCAATTGATATTACTTTTAATGAAGAGCAACTTAAGTTTCTTATTAATGCTAATGCTTTTAATATTGAAGCAAGATATCCAGAAGAAAAATTGAATTTCTATAAGATTTGTACAAAAGAATTTACTTTTGAAAATATTACCAAAATTAAGGAGCTACAATTGTGGTTGAAATCCCAAATTTAGTTAACGAAAAAATATCAAAATTTATTGATGTTTTAGAAATGAATGATTTCCATATCCAAAAAGCATATTTATTTGGTTCCTATGCTACAGGTACAGCTAATGAATGGAGTGATATTGATTTAGCTTTAATTTCTGATAAATTTGTTGGGAACAGATATTTAGATACAATTTCATTAACTGATTATATATTAAAAGCTGGGCAAGATATATCTCCATTGCCTTTTACTAAAGAAGATTTTGAAGATAGTATGTTTGCAAGAGATGAAATAGTAAAAAAAGGAATTTTGATTAATATGAATTAATTGATTTCATATCCCTTTTTTGCAATTATCATTTTTGAATTTCGTTTATTTATTTAGTTTAATAAATTTAAGGAAGAATATTATGATTGCAATAGCTTTTAATTATTTGCAAGAGAAAATTATGGATAATTGTATTAAATACCTTTTAATAATTGTATTCCTATTTTTAAATTTCTTTAATTTAAATTCCCAATTTAGAGATGAAAAGATTGATTCCTCACAAGCAGCTGGGAATGGATATTGGTATTTTCCCAAATACAATCAATATGAAATAGCTTATCTAACATCTGATATTAATCCACAAAATTTTGACAATGTAAAATATGAATCAATGTTTGATTTTATTCTTCTAGATAATCTAAAAGGAAAAAAACTTTATTCATATATTTATGAGAATTATGCAAAAAGATGGATAAATGAGAAAAAAAGTAATGACACTATCAAAAATTGGATTAAAAATTTATATTTCCTTAAAGATTATAATCCTATAATTTATCATCTGTATATGAATAATTACGAACATACAGAAAAGATGCAAATCTTTCAAATTGTTGGTTTGGATCACCAAATACTCTCTCAGATATTATCTAATAATTCGAGATACGAAGCTTTAAATATGCTAAATTGGGTGGATTATATTTTAAGAGTTAAAGTAAATTCAATTGATTCTATTAATACAAGAAATTATTATAATAATAAGAGTATTATTGATCCAAATGAGTATATTTATAGAGTCAAGGCAAATGTAATTGATACATTAAAAGGACGTGCTTTTCAAGGTTGTAAATTTGAAAATATGAATGAAGTAAATAATACTATTTGCTTTACTTATGGTACAGGACCGTATGATAATGAAAATTCTAATTTCAAAATTGATCCATCTTTAAAAAATAATTTGGGTGATTTATCTTTAAAATCAGGGGATGAACTTATTGTTTTATTAGAGCATTATCATTGTTGCAGTGATTATAACTATAATTATTTTAATTTAACTCTAATAACGGTATTTAAAATCAAAAATGGTATAGTCTCTGATAATACACATTTTTGGAGCGACAATGATAATCTTGAATACGATAATTGGAAAGTTGAATTTAATAAAATTAAAAATAAATTACTGAATGGTGACTATTGAGAATATTTAAAATTGAATTAATCATTTAAAATCTAATCATTAATATTTATTTTTTTCGTAATTTG
>CAIWET010000462.1 GCA_903911805.1 uncultured Ignavibacteria bacterium
AAAATTAATAATACTTGAAATATTAGTTTTTTTATATTGCCAATTTTCACCTTGATTATTTGAGTAAAATAAAGTATCTCCATAAGTAAAGTAAAAAACATCATTTATAATTTTTAAATTATCTACGTAAGGCTTTGATGTTTCAAACGGCATATAATTCCAGCTAGACCCGTAATCATTTGATTTATATAAACCATTTTCGTTTAATAAATAAAATGTATTTTTCTCATAAAGTGCTTTTCTAAAGGATGTGCCGGTTATATTAGGTCCTGTCTGTATCCAATGTATTCCCGAATCAAGAGATACTGCAAATTCTTTTGAAGTTGCTACATAAAATTTATTATCTTTGTAAATAGTAAGGAGTACTGAACTTAATGATGTAACCGCGTAGTTCCATTTTTTTCCATAATCGAAACTATAATTAAAAAAATTTCCTGCCAAATAAGTAGAAATAAGTGTATCATGATTTGAAAAAATATAACATGAATAATATTTTTTTAAACTATCATTAATTGAAACCCAATTATTTGTCCCGTCATTTGAATAATATAAATCATTACCTAAAGTTGCAGCAAAAAAGTCATTATTTTTTCCATTGCAAATATAATTGACTTGTCCACCTTCTAAACCTTGACTAATTTCTTTCCATTGAGAATTTGATGCATATAAGCAAAAAATAAAAAGAAAAGCTATTAAATTCAATTTAATTTTCATTTCAGTACTCCTTTAAATTTTATTCTGATGGACAATTTTCATTATAATAAAAACATTCGCCTATTGGTGGGTTAGTTTCCCAAAAAATGGTACACATATATCCAAATGAAGCAATAAGTGTTTTTGTGCGGACAAACACATTTTTAATAGGATCCCAACATATTGATATTTCGTATTCGCAATATGTTTCAACATCACAATTTTGAACACCACCATCTATATCTTTATAAAAACAACGTGGTTCTTGTACTCGCCAAGTTCTTGGAGAAACACCACAAGGTCCCGGTAAACCACATAGAGAATTTAAACGTATTGCTGAATATAAATCATTATATATTTTAGAATTAACTTCCCAATCATTTAATAGTTGAACGCAATTTGAGTTAACTTTTGAATAATAAATATAAGTACCGATACGGCTTGGGTAAGCAACATTGCATTGTAAGCAAATAGTAACATTATACAAACAAGAACCAATTGTTACTTGATAAGTAGTTGGTGTAAAACCAGCATCACATTGTGCTTTAGCTTCATTTAAGCTAATAATCGAGAATAATGCAATTAGCATTATATATATAACCTTTTTCATAAATTTTCCTAAAATTATTTAATAATCCGTAATTTAAATACATAGAACTCAATTGTTTTGGTAAGATGTATAAAATTGCTGGACCACGTGCCCTCATCGGAAATTTAAGTTTTTGTTTAGGACTTCTGCAATATAAAATGTGGACTTCGTTTGCAGAGCACCAGAGCACCAGAGCACCAGATGAAAATCTATTTAATTTAAGTTCTATATATTTTAAAACAATTTTAATCATTTTTCTTGTTACAAATTATACGTTAATTTATACTTTATATACGTAGGTTATATTTCTATATTTTATTATTTTTATATAATCTCATAGGAAAAGTTATTAAATGCTTTTCATTTTCTCATTCAGGGATGAATAAGCTATCAAGAATCTAGATTCGAACCTTCGGAAGGTTTAAAACCTTCCGAAGGTTAATGATTACATCATCTTCTAGGGGCGAACGACCGTTCGCACTAATGTGCTAATATGGATTTTTATTATTAATCATTAAACTTTGGCTTCCTTTTTTCTCTAAAGGCTCCTATGCCTTCTTTATAATCGTGACTATCGTAAACGATTCGTCTTAATCCTTGAATTCTCTCAAATGTTTCTGCACTCATCGGAGCGGCACTTCCTAATATTCTCAATTGCTCTTTAATTACAGAAATGCTTAATGGGGAATTTTGTTTGATTTGTTCTGCAACAAAAAATGTAAATTCTTCTAATTTTTCGATATCAGGAACTAAGTGATTCAAAATTCCGTGATGCTTTGCTTGTTGAGCATTAATTGGCAATGCTGTAAAAAACATTTCTTTAGCTAAATGTATTCCGGCCATATTGATAAAATGCAAAATTCCACTCGGATTATATGGAACTCCAATTTTTGCAGGAGTGATTGCAAATGATGCAGTATATGTTCCGATTAACATATCACAACAAAATGCTAAATCACAAGCTCCACCCCAAACGCTACCTTCAATCATTGCTATCACTGGTGCTGGGAATTGCTGAACTGTTCTCAAAGCCAATTCCAATGGATCATTATAAGAAAGTGGATCTCTTCCGGGTTCTGGTAATTCGTCAATATCAAAACCAGCTGACCAAACTTTTGATCCTTTTTTTGCTCTTAAAATTACAACACGCACCTTAGCTTCCTTGAATTCTTTGAAAGCTTCAATAAAATCAAGCAATAGCTCTGAGCTCAAAGCGTTCCTTTTTTCTTCGTTATTTAATGTCAATATACCAATTTGGTTTTCAATAACTGTTTGAACTTTATTCATTTCTTTTCTATTTCATAAATTAAAATAATTCAATTTCAAACTTAAGCAAGTTATTCTTATTGACCAAAATAAAGTAAATAAAATAATTCAGTAATAATTAAAAAACTTTGTGTCATTTACAATGGATATATTTGAATTCAAATATTCAGCTATATGAACCGTTAGTAATATTTTTAAATTAAGAATTGGAAAAATGAGTAAATTCCTTCTAAAAATTATCTTTTTTGCTCTATTATTATTACCTAATTTGATTTTTGCTCAATCGAGTAAATCAACTATTTCAGGAACAATTAAAGAAGCAAAATCTGGTGAAACTATTATTAGTGCCCGAATAGTTTTAGCTAAAGATTCGATAAATAAAAAGCAAATATCAGGTGGCATTTCAAATAAATTTGGGTTTTATTCAATCCCAAATGTTGAAGCAGGAGATTATTATATTACCGTTAATGTAATGGGATATGAAAAATTTACAAAGAAAATTAACGTCAAAGATGGTAAAGATTTTGAGCAAAATATCAAAATGGTGAATAAGGATATTCAAACTGACGAAGTTTTGGTGGAAGGCAAAAGAACTGAAGATTTAATGAAGCCTATTTCCGAAATCTCTATTTCCCCAATTTTTATTTCAAAATTACCTTCAATTGGTGGCGAAGTAGATGTTTTCAGAGCTTTACAGCTTTTACCTGGAGTAAAGCAGGCAAGTGAAATATCTAGTGGACTTTACATTCGTGGAGGCTCACCTGACCAAAATCTGATTTTACTCGATGGGGTTGTGGTTTATAATCCATCTCACCTTGGAGGATTTTTGAGCTCATTCAATGGAGATGCTTTAAGAGATATTAATCTAATAAAAGGTGCTTATCCTGCTGAATATGGTGGTCGCCTATCGAGTGTTTTGGATATGACAATGAAAGAAGGAACTAAAGAGAAAATTTCTGGTAAAGCTGGAATTTCAATTATCAGCTCAAATGCTTTAATTGAAGGTCCAATTACAGAAAATTCTTCTTTTATGATTTCTGGAAGAAGAATGTATCTAGATTTAATAATGCTTTTGGTGCCAGATGGCAAAACTAAGCCACCATCATATTATTTTTATGATTTGAATGCAAAAGTAAATTACGATATATCTAATAATGATAAATTATTCCTTTCAGGATATTTTGGAGCGGACGTTTTGACTTCACCGGCTCAATCCAAGAATGTTTTTGGTATTGATTGGGGAAATAAAACTGCTAATTTGAGATGGATGCACGTGGTTTCACCAAAGTTATTTACTAATTTTTCATTGATTTATACAAATTATAGCTTTGAAACTACTATTTATGATTCAACAAGCTCAACAAGCAATTTCAGTTCATTATCTCAAATTGAAGATTTTGTTGCAAGAGCCGAAGCTCAATATTTTCCTGTATCAGAGCATACTATTAAAATGGGATTAGAGGCAACAAGCCACAATTTTAAAGCTGATGCTCATACAGATTTTCTTCCTGGTGCAAAATTGAGTATTGCTTCAGATTCTGCGATTAATGCTATTGATGCAGCAATTTATTTGCAGGATAATTGGATGATTACTCCACTTTTGGGCGCTCAACTTGGTTTGAGAAGCGTATATTTCCAACAAGGTGATTATTTCGCGCTGGAGCCAAGAGGTTCGTTAAATTATATGTTAACTGACAAAATGAACCTTAAAATCTCAGGCGCTAAAGCAACTCAATTTTTGCATTTGATTACAAGAAATGACGTTAGTCTTCCTACTGATTTGTGGTTTCCTTCTACCGAAAACATTAAACCAAGTTCTTCTTGGCAGGCTAGTTTAGGATTAGACTCAAAATTTATGGATGATGCAATTTATGGTTCATTCGAAATTTATTATAAAAAAATGGACAACTTATACGAATATAAAGATACTGCAAAGCTAACTTTTGGTATTCCGCTTGAATCTCAATTTACAAATGGTTGGGGTGAAAGTTATGGTGCAGAATTCTTTATAAATAAGCAAATTGGCAATTTTACTGGCTGGATTGGTTATACTCTTTCTTGGACCAAAAGATATTTTGCAGAATTAAATAATGGCAATCCATATTTTCCTCGCTACGACGTAAGACACGATATAAGCATAGTTGCAAATTATACTTTCAATGAAAGATGGGAAATTGGCGCTTCTTGGGTATTTTATAGTGGTCAATCTTATACCGTTCCATCTAGTACTTTCCAGTTCGACCCAATTGGATTTGACAATAATGCATCTGACCAGCACGGTCCTGATGCATCACCAACTACTGGTAGTCAAAAATTCACTTATACTGACAGAAATGGATATAGAATGGCACCATATCACAAACTTGATTTGAATGTTATGTATAAATTCAAATGGTTTGATTTGCCTTTTATGTTATCAATGAATGTTTATAATGCCTATAATAGATCTAATCCTTTTGCGGTATATATTGAAACTAAATACGATGCAAATGGCAAAGAAATTGGGAAAGAATTCACACAAATTACTCTTTTCCCAATTATTCCTTCACTAGCTTTAAGCTTTAAATTTTAAGAGGATAATGATGAAAAATAAAATATTAAATATAGTACAAATTCTTTTGATGATGATTGTTGTTTCCTCTTGCACTGAAATTATTGATAATAGCAGTTTACCATATACCGAACAAATTGTAATTCGTGGTGTATTAGTTGCTGGTCAGCCAATTAGAAATATTTCTGTAATACATTCATTGCCTGCACTTGATTCATTTGATATGAATAAAGCAATGATAAATGACGCAGTAGTAACAATTACAATCGACAATATAAAGCACACGCTAATAAATAAAGGTCAAGGTCTTTACGATGCCGATAGCTTAATTGCACAATCCGGAAAATCTTACATTTTAGAAGTAAAATGGCAGGGCAGATCTTGCAACGCAATTACTTCGGTACCTTATCCTGTTGATATAATAAAAGTTGTAAAAGCCCCAATTAATAAAAATTTCAGGACTCAGCTTTGGAGAGTTGGATTAGATGGCAGAGCAAAAATTCCAGCTGAAGTTGCCTGTGTAGGCGGAGCAGAACTTGTGGATTCATTAGGTATTGAACCAATGATCAGAAAATATGTCTCTAGAGTTTATCGTGAGCAAGATACTGGCAAAACTGGATTAACAGCAATCAGTGTTTTTACAACCGATGTGCAAGATACAAATAATATAGTTTATACCACTGGAAGTTACAAATTGAATCTATTTGTTGAGGCTTATGATATTCAATTCTTTGATTACTTTAAAACTCGCTCAAATGGTGAATCAATCGCTTCTTTATTTGGTTTTACTAGTAGTGAAGTAACCTGGAACATTAAGGGAGATGGAATCGGATTATTCATTGGGATGGCTCGGTCATCAATGAGATATTATTAATCATTTCTTAGAGACAGGTCTTTAGACCTGTCTCTTTTTTTTAAGCCCTCATCCTGAGCATCGCGAAGGATCTGGTTCAATATTTTTGTATGTCATGCCGCACTTGATGCGGCATCTACGTCAAGAAACAACGACCACCACTCGCCCCACCCTAAATCCCTCCCCTTGAAGGGAGGGACTTAAAGAGAAGAAATACTTATCTCTTAACTAAATGATTTTACAATATTTACTTCCCCTCCTTCTTTAAGGAGGGGTGACTGAATTCTTCTTCAGGCGGGGTGGTTATTTTTCTTGAACCAGAGGAAAAATGCTTTTGTCAGACCTCTCCCTAAATCCCTCTCCCAAGGAGAGGGAGTAAGAAAGATTGACGTATCTAATCTTCCAGCAGGTGCATATTTTATTAAAATTGGGGATACATTTGAGAAATTTATTTAATTATAGAAGTAAATTCATCCGATGGCTCCAAAGTCATCGGATGAATAATAAATAAATATATAACTA
>CAIWET010000463.1 GCA_903911805.1 uncultured Ignavibacteria bacterium
AAAGCAAAAATAACAATCACAAATTTAAATGGCGAAATTATTAATAACGATCCCAAATTATCAATAGAAAAGAATAATAATTTTAATGGTAATTTAATCTGGGATTGTAGAAATATGCCATCAGGAGCATATTTTATAAAAATCGAGCACGGCAGTGCATTAGTCACTTTGAAGGTGATGGTGGATTAAGCGGAGATTTTTCCTCACGAAATATTTAAGGAGATGCCTCATCAAGTGCGGCATGACATACGAATAAATCAAAAAGAAGACAGGTCTGTGGCCTGTCTTTTTTTTGAGGAGTCATTCCTTCAATTGAAAAATAAACAGTTATCCTCAAGCAAACCAATGATCGCTTCACATCATTTTCTTGGTGTCAATCCAAATGAAATTCTACAAAATCATCTATATTATTGAATTAATTACAAAAACAAGTAAGCTTTAACTATAATATAATAAATAATTCAATAAAATTAGCTATTTTTGTAAGAATTTGAAATCTTATAATTGATTTGATGAAAAAAGAAATTTATATAAATGGCTCTGTAAACGAAGTAAGAATAGCAATAACCGAAAATGGTAAGCTTGCCGAGTACTTTATTGAGCAACCGGAAAAAGCCAGGTCTATAGGCAATATTTACTACGGAAAAGTTAACAACATCGTAAATAACATTAGTGCTGCATTTATTGATATTGGTTCTAATCAGGATGCTTTCCTGCCATTTTCTGAGATTGAGGAGGGCTTTGAGTCCCTTTTAACAGATGATGATGATTTTGGTTTAGATGGTGATAATTCCGAGGAAGTGAAAAAAGAAGCAGAACCATTGGAGATTGATTACGAAGAATTCTCCGATGATTCAGATGACTCTAAATCAGCTACGATGGCTGAATCTGCTAATGATGGCAATGAGACTTTGACCGAAGAAAGTACTCAAGAAGAATCTAAAGACGCAAAAAAAACTGACAAAACCAAAAAAGGCAGAAATCCCCGTCAAAGCAAAAGACCTGTCAAAAAAGAAATAGAACTTAAAGAAAAGCAAAATATAATTGTGCAAGTAGTTCGTGAGGCTTATGCTCAAAAAGGTGCAAAAGTTACTACAAGAATTGCTCTTCCAGGAAGGCATGTTGTATTTTTACCTTTTGATAATATTCTTGGGATTTCCAAGAAAATCAGGTCTGGTCAGGAACGCAGAAGATTAAGAACTCTTGCTAAGCAGGTTTTACCTAAGGGTTCGGGCTGTATTATCAGAACGGCAGCTGAAGAAAAAAGTGAAATCGAGCTCAAAAGAGATTGGGAAGATTTGATTGAAAAATGGAAAGAAATTGAATATAAAATCAAAGCTAATGATCCCCCAATGCTTCTTTACCAGGATATGCAGCTTGCAGCGAGTGTTATTAGAGATTTATTTACTAAGGACGTTACCAAAGTTTATATTGACTCGAGAAAATTACATAAAGAAATTGCTAGTTATCTGCAGTGGGCTTCGCCACAATTATTTGAAAAAATTGAGCTATACGAAGGACAAAAACCAATTTTCGATAATTTTGGAATTGAAAAAGCGATTGAAAATTCTTATCGCAGAAAAATTGATTTGCCAGCTGGTGGTTCAATTGTAATTGATCAAACTGAAGCAATGTTTGTAATTGACGTAAATACTTCAAAGTCCAGCGAAAAAATGCAGGAGCAGAATTATCTGAAAACTAATCTTGAAGCAGCGATTGAAGCTGCTCGACAAATAAGAATCAGAGATATGTCCGGAATTATTTTGATAGATTTTATTGATATGCACACCGAAGCAAGTAGAAAAAAACTCTTTTCGGTAATGAGAAATGAAATCAGGAAAGATCGTGCTAAGACCATGATTTATCCGCTGACTATGCTCGGATTGATGCAAATCACCAGACAAAGAATTAATCAGAATATATCAGAAAAAGTTACTGAAAAATGCCCAACTTGCAACGGTAGAGGCAGAATTGCTTCTAAAGCGGTATTGATTAATTCGATGGATCGCTGGCTCAAAAACTTCAGGAATGATTCGAGTGAATTCAGACTTAGACTTCAGGTACATCCGCATATAGCTGATTATATCACCGATGGGACTCTATCAAAAATATCGAAACTAATGATTAAATATTTCGTTAAAATTAACTTAGAGCAGACAGAACTTGTACAAATAGATCAATTCAGATTTATCTCTGTGAAAAAATCTAAAGACATTACAAGTGAATATTTATAAATTGAATTAGAAAAAATAGTAAATTAAATAATAGCAGGACTTATGGAAATTATAAAAACAATATTTTATTTTTTGGTTGTGATTAGTGTTTTAGTGGTTATCCACGAATTAGGACACTTTTTAGCCGCAAGAATTTCTAAAATGAGAGTAGATATTTTCTCTCTATTTATGGGCTACCGAATATTTGGTTACAACAAAAAAACAGGATTTACTTTTGGTAACTTACCCGAGGATTTCGACGGAGAAGGTTATTGCGACTATAGATTTTCTTTGATACCTTTTGGCGGTTACGTAAAAATTTCTGGAATGATTGATGAGAGTTTTGATACAAAATTTGCTGCAACAGAGCCACAACCCTATGAGTTCAGAGCAAAAAATCCTTTCCAAAAAGCCTTTGCTATTTCTGGTGGTGTAATAATGAATTTCCTTTTAGCTTGGGGAGTTTTTGCATTGATCGTTTTCTCAAAAGGCGATACCGAATATTTAACAACAAAAATCGGATATGTAGATAAAGGTTCAATCACCGAAAAAATCGGATTGATGGCTGGTGATGAAATTATTTCCATCAATGGAAAAGAAATAAAATCCTGGAATTCATTAATCGAAAATATCACTATTAAAGATCTTGGCGATGCTAAAGATATTCGTTTAATTAGAAATAGTGCTACAATTAATGTGAATGTTCACGGCGATTCAATCGTAAAATCAATGTCAAATAAAATGCTTTTGGGAATTTATCCTGAAAATCAGAATTTGATAATTATGGATCTCGAAACTATGAAAGGTGCCGGCAAAGCTGGCATTAAAGCAGGAGATACATTGTTGTTGGCCGATGGTCATCGCTTATTTGCAGCTGCTCAATTACGTTCTGTCCTTCAAGGATTTAAAGATAAAAAAGTTTTTATGTCTTGGAAAAGGGACAATACAATCATAAATGATTCTGTTAAAGCAGATGCTGATGGTTTACTTGGAATTCAATTAGCAGAAATATATCGTGGACCTAAAAAAGAAATTACATATAGTTTGATGAGCTCAATTGGCAATGGTTGGACAATGACTTTAAAAACTGTTGGACTTTTTTGGGCAACTTTAGAGCAAATTTTTAGTGGTAATATGTCAGCAAAAACTGCGCTTGGCGGACCTATAATGATTGCTAAGCAAGCATCTCAGCAAGCAGATATGGGAATATTAAATTTATTGAATTTTATTGGTTTATTATCTGTTACATTAGCAGTAATTAATATTTTACCATTCCCAGCACTAGATGGTGGTCATTTGGTGATTATTATAATTGAAGGAATATTCAGAAAAGAAATTCCATTGAAAATTAAAATGGGAATTCAACAAGTAGGTTTCTTTGCATTAATGGCATTGATGGCATTTGTAATTTATAATGATATAGTAAGATAATATTAGCAGGATAGAAAAATGGAAAATGAGCATCATCACTTAGAAAAAGCTCCAAAAGCTTACGATAATAAGAGTTTTATCCATAGCAAAGATGGTAGAATGATGCGTATTATGGCAGAATATCTTCATCCATTATCGCATTTCAAAAGAAATTTTATTCATAGTTCTATTATTTTCTTTGGCTCTGCAAGAATTCCTTCAAAAGAGCTATTAGAAAAGCATACAGAAGATTTGCTTGAGTTATTAGCTGAAGCAAATACAGACACAGCTTATGCTGAAGTTGAAGAGAGATTAAAAGAGCATAAAGCCAAAGAACCAATTGTAAGATATTATGATGATGCTGTTGAACTTGCAAAATTGATTACTGAATGGTCAAATAAATTACCAAAGAAATATAGATATGGCATTTGTACCGGTGGTGGTCCTGGAATTATGGAAGCAGCAAATCGTGGTGCTCAAATGGCTGGGGGCAGGTCAATCGGATTGAACATCAGTCTTCCTTTTGAGCAATATCCAAATAATTTTATTGATGAGGATTTAAATTTTGAATTCCATTATTTCTTTATGAGAAAATTCTGGTTTGTTTATCTTGCAGAAGCATTGATCGCCTTCCCTGGTGGATTTGGAACATTAGATGAATTAATGGAAATTCTTACTTTATTACAAACCAGAAAAGTAACCAGAGAAATCCCTGTTTTACTTTATGGCGAAGAATTTTGGAAAAAGCTCATTAATTTCGATTATTTGATTGAAATGGGACTGATTTCCAAAAAAGATTTAAATTTATTCAAATTTGTAAATACTCCTGAAGAAGCATTTACATATATTCGTGATACTTTAACTTCTTATTTAAAACTACCAAAGGTGGATTAAAATGAAAAAAGTAATTTTATTACTTATAATTGCAAGTTATAGCTTGTTTTCTGGTGAATTAAAGACTAATTATTCAGCTGCTGACAGCACAATTAAAATTGATTATTCAGACAACTCAAGGTTATTTGAAAATAATGCAAAATTAACTGCTATTGCTTATATATTTGATAATTTTTCGAAATATCCTGAAGCTATTAGTATTCCTTTAAATTTAAACGAAAAAGGGAATTATATTGCGGACTATACTCTAACAAATTCTGGGTATTTATTCGCATTAATTAAAATTGGTGATGATAAAAATTATGATACAAAGAATTTTGAATTCTATGATGTAATTTTTACAAATAAAAATAATTCTATTAAGCAAAATACATATTACAAAATAGGATTGACTTATTATGGAACTATTGCTCCTAACATTAAAAGAAGTGTTGACCTCAATAAAGCCGGTGATTATTTCGAAAAAGAGCTAAGCTTATTCCCTGAAAATATTTATGCTAAAATTGCTCTAAATTCTTTAAAATATGAAAATAGTAAAGAAATGGATGAGAAATATTATAATTTTCTTTCTTCATTAGTTAAGAATTTTGATGTAAATAATGCAGATGATTATTCTACTCTAAATGCCATTCGCATATTAAAAGCTACAGGCAAAGAAGACAAAGCTAATCAAATCGAAAGTGCTTATGCGAAAAACAATCCAACGTCATTGATTGCTGATCAAATTGAATTCGATAAAATTAAAAAGCTCAATTCTCAAAAGAAATTTAATGAATTTGTGGTGAATTATCTAAAAACATTCCCAAAAAGCCAGAATTATGAAAAAGCTTTTCTTGCTTTGATGGATAGCTATGTTATGACTGATAATTTCGCAACTTTTGACCAAATCTGCAGAAATCTAAATGGATTGACTTCAACAATTATTACAAAAGTGGTTGATAAACTTGAAGATAAATCTTTAGGATTTGAGTTAATTAAATATGTTTACAAAAACTTTGATAGTTTTAAAGATAAAAAAGAATCTTATCTAACTGAAATTGAGTATCAAAATCAGGTTCAGTTCCAAAAATTAATGTTAATGGAGAGTATTGTTTCTCATTATTATACATTATTGGATCCAGAATTTAGAGATGAGATTTTTAGTAATAATTTCTTGCCAATTGCAAATTTAGCATCTGATAAATTCTTAGATGCATTTATTGACAACAATAAATCAAAATTGAAATATGGCAATAGTATTGAAATGATTGAAGAAATGCTCAATACTTACAATGCCAATAGCGAAAAATTATTAAGTTTACATAAAGAATTATATAATTCTATTTATAAAAATCTTGATGGATATGATAGCTATTTTGCTAAAGTAATAGCAAATAAAAAGGCAAGAGCTTTAAAATCCTTGCAATTTGATAGTTACAATACTGATTTAAATGATGCACTAGTGCAAAATTCCGCAAATGATATGGTTAACTTAAAATTTTATAAAGGCAAGATTGTAATAGTAGAATTTTGGTCAACCTGGATAAGCTCATCTGAATTAATTATTACTTCAGTAGATAGTCTCTTAAATGCAATGAATTTAAATGACGATGTAGTTTTTATTCCATTATCTGTTTGGGAAAAAGATAAAGATTCTAAAAGCATTTTATCGAAATTTATGACTGATAACAATCTTCAACGTAATTTATATTATGATAGTGATAATTCTGTACCATATAATGCAGGTATAACCGGCATTCCTGCAAGAATTTTTATTGACAAATCGGGCAAAATCAGATTTTTAGAAAATGGCTTTACTGATATTGAATCTTATACTGAAAATCTTAAACTTAAACTTGAATTTTTGAAATGAGTGAAATAATAAGATGCTATTGGTGTCTCGGTGCAGACATTATGAAGGATTATCACGACAATGAATGGGGCAATCCACTTCACGACGATACCAAGCATTTTGAGTTCTTTATTCTTGATGCTTTTCAAGCTGGTTTGAGTTGGTTAACTATTCTAAAAAAGCGTGAAAACTTCAGAAAAGCTTTTGATAATTTCGATTTGCAAAAAGTTGCGAATTACAATGAAAGTGATTTTGAAAGATTAATGCAAGATGTGGGTATTGTCAGAAATCGATTAAAAATAAATGCAACGATTAATAATGCTGAAAAATTCTTGACAATGCAGTCAAAATTTGGAAGTTTTGATAATTATATCTGGCAATTTACTGATGGGAAACCAGTTGTAAATGCTCATAAAACAATTAAAGAAGTTCCACCGAAAACGGCATTATCCGATAAAATCAGCAAAGACCTTCTTTTTTATGGATTTAAATTCGTTGGCTCAACAATCTGTTATGCCTATATGCAGGCTGCGGGAATAGTGAATGATCACCTAACTTCCTGCTACAGATACAAAGAAATTATTGATAAATATTAACATTATATATAAATATGAATTCATTTAACTTAAGTATAATCGGCAGTTCTTGGCTTTTAATTTTCTTTTTTCTTGTTTCAATTGCTGTTTCGTGGTTTTCTTATAGTAAAACACAGCCAGTTTTGACAAATTTCTTCAAAATTCTATTAGTTTCTTTGAGGTCAGTTGCCTTAATGGTCTTGTTTTTTATAGTTTTCGAACCAGTATTGAACATAATTAAAGCAAGTTTCAAAAAGCCTGTAATTGCAATTTTATATGATAATTCCAAATCTGCTGGATTTAAGAACAATAAACTTAACAGAATGGAAGAAGTTAAAAATGCGATTAATTCAGCAAATTTAGTTAATTATTCAGATGTTTATATTTATAATATAATTTTCGATGAAGATGCAAAAGAAAAAATGCAATTTTCTTTTGATTCCCTTAATTTTAAAGGTGAATTAACTGATATAAGCAAGGCATTTGAATTTTTGAAAAATCATATTGAAGATAAACCTCTTCACTCAGTAATTCTATTTTCTGATGGTATATATAATGCTGGAACTACTCCGTTATATTCCGCATCTAGCCTAGGAGTACCAGTATTTCCAATTGGTATTGGCGATACTGTAGCTACTGGAGATGTATCGATAACTGCAATCGAAACAAATGAATTTGCTTATGTTGATAATCCTGTTGGAGTTAGGGTTAAGTTCAGTTCATTTGGTTATGACAATGAAACAGTTAACTTAACAATTTCTGAGAATGAAAATGTTCTTTTCAAAAAAGAGATTGTTGTAAATAAAAATAATTCAGAATATCAGGCAGAATTTAGCTTTACTCCAAAAATTGAAGGAGTAAGAAAATTAACTGCAACAATTTCTGAATTAAAAGACGAAGCAACTACTGCAAACAACCGAGTTTCTGAATTCATCAATATATTAAAAAACAAAAGAAAAGTAGTTTTATTCGCAGGTTATCCAAGCTCAGATGTATCGTTTATCAATCAATCTTTGAGTTTAGAAAAAGGACTTGAAATTAAGCAATTCATTCAGAAAATTGGAAGTGAATTTTATACAAATCCTACAAAAGCAGATTTGCAAGACGCTGAAATGATAATATTTGCAGGATTTCCAATAAGCTCCACTCCTCAAAATGTAATCGAATTATTAAAGTCAGAATTGAATGCTGGCAAACCCCTCATGTTTATAGCTGGATTGCAAACTGATTATAAAAAATTAGAGCAATTTGATGAATTTTTGCCTTTTAAGACGATGTCTTCAAACATAAATGAATTCTCAGCATTACCAAATTTCAAAAAAGAAGCTTTATCCAATCCAATTCTAAAAATTAATGGAACCGACGAAGATTTAACATTTTGGAATCAACTTCCACCATTGTTTAAAACAGAAACTTACGTAAAATTAAAACCAGAAAGTGAATTATTATCAACTTTCAAAGTTAATAATGTTGCACTGAATGAACCATTGATTATTTCTCGTAAATTCCAAAATAAAAAGTCAATGGCTGTTATGGGATATGGTCTTTATCGCTGGAAATTATTGGGTTATGCATCAGACAAAGCAAATGGAAATAATGCTACAATTGATTTATACGATAAATTTATCAATAATTCGATGAAATGGCTTTCTGTTAAAAATGACAGCAAAAACGTAATCATCAAAACAAATAAAAGAAGCTATCTTAATAGTGAAAAAATTAACTTTTTTGCTCAGGTTTACGATGAGTCTATGAACCCATTGAGCATTGCAACTGTAAAAGCTACAATTACTGGAACAAACTTTAGTAAAGAAATACAATTGACTTCTATTGGTGATGGCAAATATGAATATTCTTTAGAGCCACTCAAAGAAGGTGAATATTATTTCTCTGGTTTTGCGGAAAATAATGGCAAAAAACTTGGAACAGATAATGGCAAATTCTTCGTAGGCGAAAGCCCAATTGAGTATATGAATTTATCAATGAATAAAGAATTATTATCAAATATTGCCACATCAACTTCGGGTAAATTCTTTCATTCAAGCGAAACCAAAGATTTATTATCTCAGATAAATAAAATCAAACCAATTGAAAAAATTCCATTCACTGAGGCATTAGAAATTCCAATTTGGAACATATTTTATCTTTTAATTTTTGCGATTTTACTCTTTACAATTGAATGGGCATTTCGCAAAAGATTAGGATTAATCTAATGAGTTGGTTCTTTTTATTGCTTGCAGGAATTTGCGAAATTGGCTGGCCTCTTGGCTTTAAATTATCTCAAACAACTACGAATAAATGGTTATGGTTAGGAATTTCAGTAATTTCAATGGGATTAAGCGGATATTTCCTTTGGATTGCTCAAAAAGAAATACCAATTAGTTTAGCTTATGGAATCTGGACTGGAATTGGCGCAGTCGGTACATTCCTAATTGGAGTAACTATATTCAAAGATCCAGTTAATACAATGCAATATATCTCAGCCTTTTTAATAATTGCCGGGATAATTGGACTTAAGCTCTTTTCTAATTAGATGTTAAAAATCGAAATAATTAAACATCATTATTTTATTAGCATCGCTTCCAGGAGAATATAATTTCTGAGCTTTTGCTGAGCTTGGTGCCTCAATAGTTGGACCGCTTCTAATAGAAAGCACAATGTTTTTCCCATTTGTTGCCTGTGTGCTATTGTCAAAAGTTGCACCCAAAGAATCACAATTAGACACAAAAATGGCACTAAAAGTATTTTGAATAGTCCAGCTATCTAACTTTATTCCAGAAAAAGCTACTTCCAAATCCATAGATGTAAAGGTACAAGATTGAACATTAATCAAATTCAAACCATAGGAATTGTCATAAATTCTAGTTGTGCTTCCTGAAATTAAAGTATTGCTAAAAGCTCCACTTATTGTACAAAAAGTGGCTGTTTCTAAAATAACTCCTGAACCAGTTGCACTGACTCCCACTAAATGCAATCTTGATTCGAGAGGCCAACAAATTTTCATACTAGCGGCTGCCGAAACCTTCGTTTTGTAATCAGGATCAACATAACCATTGTTTGCAACAATATCAAAATCGCAACCATTCCAAGGGAAATCATAGCTATTTCCAAATTGAACAACTGGATTATCTACTACTCCATAAAATTGCAATCCAGTAAACTTCCAATAAAAGGCGTGGTGCCCTTTCCAATTAAAAAGAATACCAGGCTTTTGATTCAGTAGCGGAGCTCCACCGTTTGCATAAAATGCAGCGCCGTGTCCTTGAAATTCAATTCCATAACCAGAAAAAGCCACTCTCCATAATGGATCTGATAAATTTGGGAGTTCTTTTTCGAAATCAATCACTAAATTACCAGTTGTAGCATAATAACCTGATTTGAAGTACAATACTCTTTTTGTTGGTGTAAGTTGCTTCAATGCTTGTTTGATGCCTGCCGAGCTATCTGACGACCTCCAGGGATTATAAAATGTTCCATCGCCAGTGTCGCAGAATTTATGAACAAAGACATATCCAAAATCATTATCAAAAGAAGAATTATCTACAATTTGAGTTGTTGTGTTTTGCATATTTTTCCAGGAGCCATTTGAGCGAATCATAGAATATGCAGAATCTGTATTAAAAACAACCATACCATCAGGTGCTTTAATCTTTGACATTTCGGCTGAGGTCATTCTTGGCAACAGAAGTCCTTTTGTTTTGCTTTCCAATTCCAAAAGCGATGTAGAATCAATCGTTATTGTATTATCCCCAATTTTAATTTGGCTTATGGATTTTTGGAAAGGCAAAACGCACAAAATAATTATAAATATTAGCTTTTTCATAGTATTAGTTATTATTTTTAATAAATTTCAAATTGAGAATATCATTTTTATCTGATATAATTTTAATAAAGTAAAGAGAGTTAATGAAATTAGATGAATTGATAAATAATTCATTCTTTCCATTAATAAAATCAATATTTTGAGTAAATATTTCACATCCAGAATAGTCATAAACTTTTGCAATGCCAAAGCCATCATATCCAAAAGAATACTCGAAATTGATGTATTTCTCTTGATAATGATTTAAATTTAAATATTGATCATTTAGCGGATGATTGATTTCAACATCACTATTTATTAAAGAATCTTCCTCTGCCCAAGTAAATAGCGAATAATCACTATTTAGCAATGTTTTATTTGCAATATAAATTGAATCATTGCTTCCATTTGGGTTAAAATAACTTGATAAGTTATTCCATTTTCCATTGAATCCAGTAATTACAATTCTGTTTGATTTGTCGAAGTTTTTATACCAATCAGAGTATCCACCAATTTTATTATTTGAACATAATATAATATTAGCTTCTTTATTTCCATCAATATCCCAAAATTCAGTCTTGCAGATTTTTGTAATATACTCGCTTAAGTTGTTGCTATCTGAACCAGTTGGCAATTTGCCACTAATCCCAATTAAACCAGAAAGCGGATTTTGGTTAAAATAAGCTGCTCTAAAAACACCTTTTCGAGAAGCAGAAGAAATTCCACAAAATCTAAGATTTTTTCCATCTCCAATTGGGAAATAAGAATCCTGACTATTTCCTGATAATACTGCGTAACCATCAATGTGCTTTTGATTGCTAACGCCATTATCCTCGGTATCAGAATTTTCTGATATATTTTGATAATAAATAAAGGCATGTTTCCAATTAGAACGTGGGGTCCAAATCATTCCGTTATCGAAATAATGTGTCTTATTGACTATTACTTCTTGTTCAATTTGGATATTTCCAGCACCAGAATCAGTATTTACTTTTGCACCACTTGGTATTGATTTACCAACTGTATTATCTGTATGCAAATTCCAAAATCTGCAAAAAGCACCATCTTTATTGAAATCATCTATTCCTTTAGAGGCATTTGGTCCATCGTAAATTCTGCTATTTCCTGATCCGTGCTCTTTGTGGCGAATAATAAAAACATCACCGCCATTGCTTAATCCAAATGTATCTGATAAATTATTATGAGTGAATCCGCCATTTGCATCATTAATCAAATCTCCAAAAATTGCAATTTTCGAATCGGTATGAGTTACAAGATTTGCATTTTTAGAAATATAAATATTTTCCTGAGAAATCAGATTCAGCGAAATCACAATCAATATTATAATCATTAATTTCAATTATTTCTAGCTCAATTCTAAAATTATCTTAAAATACATTTACTAAATGTAAATTAATAAATAATTGAGAATTATTAAGCAAAAAATATTAGTATTTTGTGATGAGAGTAGTTTGAGCGGTTAGACGAGATAGTTTTTCAGTAGGGAAATAACCACCCCGACTGAATAAGAATTCAGTCACCCCTCCTTACAAAAGGAGGGGAAGTAAATATAGTAAAATCATTTAGTTAAGAGATAAATAATTCTACTCTTCAAGTCCCTCCCTTCAAGGGGAGGGATTTAGGGTGGGGCGAGTGGTGATCGATTTAAAAATCGTTGATTCCTGCTTTCGAAGGAATGACATACTGAAAAATAAAAAAAAGACAGGTCTTAGACCTGTCTCTACAAACAAATAATTCTACTCTTCAAGTCCCTCCCTTCAAGGGGAGAAACGATTCCTGAGCGTGTCGAAGGATAGGGTGGGGTTGGATGTGTTCGCTTTTTCAGCAGGAAAATAACCACCCCGACTGAATAAGAATTCAGTCACCCCTCCTTACAAAAGGAGGGGAAGTAAATATAGTAAAATCATTTAGTTAAGAGATAAATA
>CAIWET010000464.1 GCA_903911805.1 uncultured Ignavibacteria bacterium
ATAAAAAACTCAATCAGTCTTATAAACTAGTTGTCGAAAAAACATTCCAACTTGTTAATATTAAAGATGATGAGCCAATATTAATTGATGATATTCTAGAAGCTAATTTAACTTCAGAAAAAACTGAGGAACCGTTAGAAGTTATCCCAGAAAACATTCTTGAGGCAGATGAAATTTCTATTATTGATAATATTAATTCCGAAGAATTAGACGAATCGGCACAAATGGAAGTGAAAGTAACTCCTGAATTGATAGCATTAGCAAAAGAAATTAATAGATATTTAGAAAATTCCGAAGATTTATATAATCCTGAATTTAGTATAATAAATCTTACCGAAAAACTAAATTCAAATAGAACTTATATATCCAAAGCTATAAATGGATATTATAACCAAACTTTCCAAATCTATATTAATGAATTGAGAATAAAAGCATTGCTCAAAATGTTATCAGAACAAAAAAATAGAAATATAAAGTTAGATGTATTGATGCAACAGGTTGGTTTTGCCAATAGATCTACTTTTATTAAATCATTCCAAAAGTTTACGGGAATTACTCCTTCTGCTTTTCTCAAAAATTTAAAAATAAAAGTATAAATTCCCCGAAATATTTCATTTTTACAAGTTAATATTTAAATAATTACTGATAAATTTACATAAATAAATATCAATTTATCAATTTATACATAATTTTACGATTTTAAACACGATTTTTATTTTACTAAATTTTTTATGTCATATTTTTGTAAAATGAAAAAATTATTTTTTTGGTTTACTTTTTTAAGGTGTTTTTTATGAAAAAGTTTTATGTTTTCTTTCTTATTTTAATATTAGCAAGTAATATTTCATTTTCCAAATTAAGTTCAAGTACTTCTGTTTTAGGAAGTTGGTCTGGAAATTTAGATATTGCTGATAATCAAGGTGCGACATTTAGTGTAACCGTACCAATTACTTTAATTAATTCTTATCAAGTTTCTAAAATCAGATATAATATCAGTTCTGTCGCAGACACTGAAGTCTGGGAATTATATATTGGTGGATCCTTTGTATCTAATTTGGTCGGTGGCGGTACTGATGGATGGAATAGCTATAATACGACTTATGTTACCTTTAAAGGTGATGATGTTGTTATTTCATTCTATTGTAGTAATAATGGTGGTGTGGATAATACTGAACATATGGCATTAACAGATGTAGAAATAATAGGTTATACTGATGAAACACCAGATAACCCATCAGTTAATTCTGCATATAAATGTCCAAGCTCATCAGCAACATTAACTTGTTCAAATCCTGATCATAATGGTACTGTTAATTGGTATTCTTCATCTTGCGGTGGCTCTTATGTTAGTACAGGTAATTCATTAACCACAAGTACACCAGGCACTTATTACGCAATAAATGTAAGTCCATTAGGATTCCAGAGTGCCGGCTGTGGAAGTGGTACAATTTATAACTATACTTCACCATTAGTAGACAATGGAAGTGTAACAAATAATTGTAGCAATAATGCAGATTTAAGTGGCAGTGTAACATCTAATGGTGGTTCAGTTTCAAGTTGGGCAAGTGGTTTTAGATGGGGAAGTAGCCCAAGTTTGAGTTCTTATACAACATTAAATTCTGGAAGTGGAGTAGGTTCAATTTCAGGAAATATATCGGGTTTAACAGCAGGAGTTACATATTACTATCAAACTTTTGCAACGAATTGTGCTGGAACAGTTACAGGTAGCATACAATCATTCGTAGCAAAACAACCACCTGCAGTAAATAATGGCAGTGCAACAAGTAATTGTAGCAATAATGCAGATTTAAGTGGCACCGTAACATTTAATGGTGGTTCATTCGTTAGTTGGTCTAGCGGATTTAGATGGGGAACTGATAATCTTCTTTCTTCATATAGTACATTAACTTCTGGATCAGGAGCTGGAGCTATTGGTGGAAATATCTCAGGACTAACAGGTGGTGTTACTTATTATTATAGAACATTTGCAACAAATGAATGTGGAACAGTATTAGGCACAATTCAATCTTTTATGGCAAAATGTAAACCAGATGTTAATGATGGAGCAACAGCCTCTAGTACTTGGTGTAATGGAAATGCTACATTAACTGGTAATGTAACAAATACTAGAGGAACTATTGTTTCTTGGACATCAGGTTTTAGATATGGTGCTGATGCTACGTTAACAACTTATACTTCTGTACCAAGTGGATCTACAGGAGCAATGAGTCAAGGCATTTCTGGTCTAGTAGGTGGAACAACATATTATTATAGAACATACGCATCAAATGAATGTGGGTTAACATTAGGAAATATTCAATCATTTGTAGCAGTAAATACACCAGATATGACAGCAACATCACCAACTTTTGTTAATTCATTAATTGCTGGGGATTATACTTCCACTAATTATAGTACTGTAATGTTAGAAGGAAATTGTACTAATGTTAGAGGAGAAAATTTAAATTCAAGAGGATTTTATTATTCAATTAATGCAACCAACAGTGATCCAGATAATGGCGAAGGTGGAGTAACAACAATAACTAATGCAAGTGGTCCAGAAAATAGTTACGGTGCAGTATCATTTACAAATAATATTACTAGTCTTCAAAGAGGAACATATTATGCATTTAAATCTTTTGGAACACATACAAATTGTGTTGACGAAGGAAAGAGTTCAGTAAGTAACTTTTGGACATTAGCAGAAGCAACCCTATCATCTCCTTCAGTTACAGACATTACTCATAATTCTATAGATTTTACTTTGAGTTTTAATAATACAGGAGCATCTACTATTGATGAATATGGTGTTGTATATTCAAGAAAACAAGTAGTAGGTAGCGGCAATTATCCATTAATTGGTGGTACTGATTGTATTAGAGTGAAATTTGAAACAGTTAATACAAATTCTACATCTGGCACAAAAACAGCAACAGTTGGTGGTGACCATTTTACTAACGATGGAACAGGTGATTTAGTAACTGGAAATCCATTCTTATATTCAAATACTATTTATTATATAAGACCATTTATAATAAATAATGGTGGAACATATTATGGAACAGTACAAGAAGTTTTAACAGAGGATTTACCATTTATTGATGATGCATCAATTTCATTAAATAATGAAATTTCAGGTGGCGATTGGTCAGATATTAATAATCCAAACTCTGATCCAAGCAAAAATGGTGCTCCACAAACAACTGCACCAGATAATAGCTTATCTCAATATGGTTCAGCATCAAATGATACTTGGCGTTCTTGGTCATTTGATGGAAGTAGTGATTACTTTACAATACCATATAATACAAATTCTGGAAGATTGAATGAAAATAGTGGAAAAACATTATTCATATATTTTAGAACCCAAGGTACAAATATAAATAATAGACAAGTATTATTAGAGTTAGCAAGTTCCAACTCAGGTATGAATGTTTATATTTATAGTGGTAAAATATGGGCAGGAATTTGGAACTCCACCCAAAGAAGATATTTTTCAAAATCAATTACAACTAGTACAAATTATTTATTTAATATTGAATTTAATGGAAGCAAAGTAAGAACAGCTTTAAATGGTGAATGTTCTAGCTCTATGTTATTCTCTGGATTTTCAGCAAATTCAAATTTAAATGGTATAGGTGTTTCAGCAAATGGAACAAGATATATGGATTTAACTAGAGGAACAGGTTACTATGACTATTATAAAGGAAAGATTGCAGATATTTTGATGTATAATGATTGTAGTCAATCATTAAGAACTTCAATTATGAACTTCTTCGATGAAAAATATGGTAATACTTTCAGAAATAATTATACTGCATATTTTGGAAAAGCAGCAGCAGAAGCTGGATGGGACGAATATGAAACTGAAGTTAGTCCATTCGATAATAATGACAATACTTCCAATAATAACTTAGAAGTATATAAATCTCAAAAAGAATTAATGATTAATTTAAATCTTGATGAATCTGAAAATATCGAGTTAGCAATATTTGATTTGAATGGTATCAAAGTTGGCACAATCTCAAATAATGAACTGAAAAAAGGAATAAATAACTTTACATACTCCACTGAGAACTTAGTTTCAGGAGTTTATATCGTAAGAGCAATAGGATTAAGTGTGAATGAATCAGTAAAAGTAAATCTCGTGAAGTAAACCTCGTAATTTTTAAATATTTTTATTGATTTGTTTTTAAGGGTTGCCTAAAAAAGGGCAACCTTTTTTTTATGTTTAGATAATAGTTCAAGATGGGTAGAGTTCCATTTGTCTATAACAAAACCTACGCTACACCTCGTCGTCCATACGAAAAGGAGCGTTTGGATCAAGAGTTGAAATTAATCGGTCAATTCGGTCTAAGAAACAAACACGAGGTATGGAGAGTTCGTTATACATTGGCCAAAATACGTAAAGCTGCCAGAGATCTCTTGACATTAGACGAGAAAGACCCAAAGCGTCTATTCGAAGGTAATGCTTTGTTGAGACGTCTAGTACGTATCGGTGTATTAGATGAAGGCAAAATGAAGCTCGATTACGTGCTTGGCTTGAAAGTAGAGGACTTTTTGGCCAGACGCTTACAAACCCAAGTATTTAACAGTGGTTTAGCTAAATCTATTCATCACGCTCGTATTTTGATTCGTCAAAGACACATCAGGTAAATTTTAGTTTGAAAATTTTTTATTCAATTTTTATTTAACACAATAAAGAGAGAGACTCGACTGCAAAACGAGAGTTAACCGTTTTAAGATTGGATGGGCCACTGGAATTATTAATCTTAACTGATTA
>CAIWET010000465.1 GCA_903911805.1 uncultured Ignavibacteria bacterium
ATAAATTATATATAAGTTCCATTTATTTACTTTAGGAGCAGTTATGAAAAGAATAATATTAATAATGGTTATAATGTTTTCTTCATTTGCTTATTCCCAATGGCAAGAAATAAATGAGAATATTGATTATGGAAATGTAAATGCTGTTTTTATGAAAAATAATGATTGGATTATAAGTACTCAATCAGGTGGATTTTATAAAAGCACTGATTCAGGATTAAATTGGCATCAAATTGATCAAAAATTGGAATCAAATGGAATACTAAAGATTATTGGAAGTGGTGATACTTTGATTTATGTAAATGCAACTCCTTCAATTTTTATTAGTACAGATTTTGGTGATAGTTGGTCAAAAAATTCCATTGGGTCACAATATCAAGCAGAACAACCTATATCATTAAAGTATTTTAATAATAAAATATATTTAGGCTTGAAAATTAATACATTAATATCTTCAGATTTTGGCAAATCTTGGAATAATAAATCATCTGATACTCCGATATTACCAAAATTAATTGAACAGATTGACTCAAACATACTTATAAGTAATAATCAAGAAGTTTATTTATGCAATGCAAATCTAAAATTTATTAATTCTTTGTTTCATAGTAATGTCGAGAATATATACTTATTAAAGGTTATTGATAATATTATATTTACTTCTAAATCAAATTACTTATTTAAAAGTTCAAATTTTGGGCAAACTTGGGATTCTGTGAAAGTTGGGAATAGCGGCATTAATAATATTTCTAAAATAAAAAACTCATACTTTATTGTTTCTGATAGTATCTATGTTTCAAATGATAATTGCAAATCTTGGACTAAGAAAAACTTTATAAAAAAATATGGTAACACTTATAATTCTTCAAACATAATTGATGATACATTAATATAATGTATGGCTAGTGGAATCTATAAATTATTTAATGAAGCAAATTCATTAGTAAAAATAAATAATGGGTTACATAATATAATGTTTTATAAAACTATTCAAAATGAGAATAGTTATTTATGGAATAATTTTTCAAATTTTTATTCAATGAATTTTAAATTGAAAAAATTTATTAATCTCAATAATGGTTGGAATGATTCAATTTTTATAGGAAATTCTTCTATAAGTTCAATATATTCAGAAAATCAACAATTTTTTATAGCCACTTACAAAGGTCTATTTATAAGTGAAGATGATGGAAAAAGTTGGAAAAAACCTGAATATGATTTTTGCAATAAAACAACATTAGGTTATCAGCTTACAAATAACGAATATATTTATTTGTTCAAAGGTTCCGGAATATATACCACTAATGATTATGGAAAAACCTGGATTGAAAGAGATTCAGGTTTTATTAATAAATTGAAAACAGACAACATTTATAAAGTTGGCAACTATTTATTAGCAAAAAGTATTGACTCAACTGGTACAAACTGTATTTACAAATCAGAAATTGGTCTTTATAATTGGGCTATTGATACAAATTTTAATTTCTTAACTAATAGTGCGGTTTATGATTTTAGTGCTAAATTAATAGCTTATTCTCCTATTAAAAATTCAATTTCATTATCTTTTGATAATGGGAAAAATTGGGTTACCAAGCCATTAAACTTTATCCCACTAACTATTCAAGTTTTTAAAAATGTTATATTTTGTGCTGTACCTAAAGATGGTATTTTAATGTCAAAAGATTTAGGAGATTCTTGGGAAATTATCACAGGAGCCTTAGCAAATAAATCATTTTATGATGCTTTTGTTGTAAATGATGATATATATGCTTTTTCAACTTATGGCAATTATACCGCCAAACTCTCTGATTTTGGTTTATCAGACATAAATGAACCAACAACAGAAAACCAAAATTACCTATTTGCATATCCAGCATATCCAGTTCCATCTAATACAGGATTTGTAAAATCATTAATTTATTGGGATACTTCAATTGATATTGATAAAGCAAAAATAACAATCACAAATATAACTGGCGAAATTATCAATACATACCACAAATTATCAATAGAAAAGAATAATAATTTTAATGGTAATTTAATCTGGGATTGCAGAAATATGCCATCAGGA
>CAIWET010000466.1 GCA_903911805.1 uncultured Ignavibacteria bacterium
AATAATATAAATTATATTAGCTTCTTTGCGTCTTAGGAGTTTTTTTTATTATGAATAATTCAAAAATCAAAGCATCATTTTACCTAGCAATTTTAGCCCTTATTTGGGGTAGCTCTTTTATATTGATGAAAAAAGGTTTATTAACTTTTGCAGCTCCTGAAGTTGCTTCTTTAAGAATCTTTTTTGCAGGTTTAATATTTGTACCATATTTTATTAAAAATTTCAAAATAATTCCTTGGAATAAATTAGGGTATATCTTGCTTTTCGCATTTTTGGAAATTGGCGCTCCCCCTTTCCTTTATACTTATGCTCAGTCTCACATTGACAGCTCTTCTGCTGGAATTCTAAATAGTATGGTTCCACTATTTACTTTATTTACTGGAATGATGCTTTTCAGATTGAAATATCACTGGCTAACAATGGTTGGAGTTTTCATTGGATTACTTGGAGCATTTGCAATCACTTTTATGAATAATGGCTCTGGTGCTTCTATAAATCTTGCTAATTGGTGGGGTTTATTAGTTGTTATTGCTACTCTGTTTTATGGCCTAGCAGGGAATATGTTGAACGTATCTTTAAGGGACGTAAGTGGAACAATGATTACTGCTGTATCATTTGTTGCAATGGCAATTCCAGCAACAATCTACCTTGGATTTTCAGGAGTTTTAAATCACGACTTTTCACAAATTCAGGTAATTCAGTCGATTGGCTCAATAGCATTTTTATCAGCATTCGGCTCAGCTTTAGCAATTTTAATATTCAGCAAATTAATCAGAATGTCCAATGCACTCTATGCATCATTTGTAACTTATTTAATTCCATTCGTATCTCTAATTTGGGGTTGGATTGATGGTGAGAATATTTCATTCGTTCATTTTTTCAGTCTTTTTGTAATTTTAGGCGGTATTTATGTAGCGAATATCGGTGAGAAAAAACAAACTGAATTAAACTATTACGAAGTATAAAAAATATTAAAATATGAGTAACTTTAACCGTCTAATTACAAATTTGAATGCAAAATACGTTTATCTATGAAAAAAACTAAACTCTTAAATATATTTCTTTTAGTATTTGCTTTTAATTGCTTTACCGCTTTTGGTGCAAATTCTACGATTGATAGCTCACTTTATAAAATTGATAAATCTTTCAATTTATATGGAGCTGTTTTTAAGACTCTTGTTAATAATTATGTGATTGGACTTGATCCTGAATTCATTATGAGAGAAGGAATTAAAGGAATTTTATCATCGCTTGATCCATATACTACTCTTTATGATAATAACGAAGACCAGGATTACGAGATTCTTGTTGATGGAAGTTATGTCGGGTTCGGAATTTCAGTTGGTCCTATCGACTCTTTGATGACAATTTCAGAAGTGATGGAAGGATTTCCTGCAAAAAAAGCAGGGTTAAAGATTGGCGATATAATATATAAAATTGATTCGACAGTTGTGATTAATCTTAGCTCAGCAGAACTCAGGAAATATACTAATGGCAAACCTGGCTCCAAATCAAATGTTTATATTATTAGAAGTGGTATATTAGATACTTTAAAATATGAAATATTAAGAGAAGATATTAAACTATCAAGTGTTTCATACTCAGGAATGTTCAATGATTCAATCGGAATTATCAAATTCGAAAGTTTTTCAGTAACTTCTTACGAAGAATTTAAGAATGCATATTCTGAGCTCAAGAAAAAGAACAAATTAAAAGGATTGGTCATTGATTTAAGAAATAATCCCGGAGGATATTTAGAATCAGCAGTAAAAATTTGCGAAATGTTTGTACCCAAAAATACTCTGATTGTCTCAACAAAAGGCCAGAATTCACAGGGTTATGAATACCGATCAATGAATGAACCTGTTGATTTGAATCTACCATTAGCAATATTAATTAATTCATCTAGTGCCTCAGCAAGTGAGATTGTATCAGGTGCAATGCAAGATTTGGATAGGGCAGTAATTTTAGGTGAACGTTCATTTGGTAAAGGTCTAGTGCAAACAATTATTGATCTTCCATATAGCAAAAGTTTAAAGATTACTTCAGCAAAATATTATATTCCCTCAGGCAGATGCATACAAAGAATCAATTACGATATTGATGGTAGATCTAAAATTATCAATAGCCCAAATATTGATTCAGTTTTTTATACTTCCAACAAAAGAGAAGTAAAAGAGCAAAATGGAATTAAACCAGACATTGAAATCCAGGAAAGAGAAAATGAATTTCTGATAAATCTTTTAGTAAATAATGTGATCTTTGGATTTGTAAATAAATATACAGCAACAGCAAGATCTATCAATTTTACTGATGAATTGTCAGATTCAACATTTCAGCAATTTGTTGATTTTTACAGAAAAGAATTAAGAAATCCCAAAAAGAATTATTTAATGAAAAATAATATCCAAAATTCACTCATTTCATTGAATAAATTGCTTGCTGATACATCGATTTCTCAAAAAACAAAGCGAGAAATCACAGAAACAAGAAATTCATTAATAGATGAAGAATTAAATTTCACTATTAATAAAAAAGATATTATAAA
>CAIWET010000467.1 GCA_903911805.1 uncultured Ignavibacteria bacterium
AATAATTATATTTTTTATAAACATAGTTTTTTTGAATGCACAATCTTTTAAAGCTTTTGATGTAGATGCTTCAAAATTCCCAACAATTAAAGCAAAATTTTATGCTTTTGAACCAAGCGACAAGCAAATTACGAATTTTTCAAATTCAGATTTTATAATCACTGAAAATGGTATTCCAAGAAAAGTGATTAATGTAAGTTGTCCTGCACCGAAACCACCTGTAGCTTTATCAAGTGTTTTGGTTATGGATATTTCCGGTTCAATGAGTAGTGGACCACCAAGAATTGAATCAGCAAAGCAAGCAGCAAATGCCTGGGTTGATGGATTACCTTTAGGATTGTCAGAATGTGCATTGGTAAGCTTTTCAGATAATGCCTTTATTAATCAAGATTTTACGACAAATAGAACTAAACTAAAAAACAGCATTGCTCAATTTTCTCCAACTTCAGGAACAAATTATAACCAGGCTTTAATTGATCCTCCTTGTGGTGCCTTACAAGTAGCAGCAACTGGTAAACATAAAAGAGTAATTGTTTTTTTAACAGACGGTCTTCCTAATTTCGAACCAAATACACAAGAAATAATAAATTTTGCTATTCAAAATCAAATAACAATTTATGCTGTTACTCTAGACATGCCTGCTCCTCAATGCATTAAAGAAATGACCAAGAAAACCGGAGGAGAATATTTTGAAAATATTACAACAACCAAAGAAGCGGCAGAAACCTATCAGAAACTTTTACAATTAGCTTCAAATATTGAACCCTGCACAATTGAATGGGAGAGCGGTTATCAGTGTAATTCAGGTGATATAAGTACAATTATTGAAAATAATGGAATTACATCAAATCTTTCTTATTTAAGTCCTAATAATTTTTCAATAAACCTTGAGTTTTCACCAAAATCTATTTACTTCAAAAATAAGATTCCCGGCGTAAAAGCAGATACATTAATTAATATAAAAGCCGTTAATGCTGATTTTAACATTTCAAAAATTATTAGTTCTGATCCAAATTATTCAATAAGTCCGAATAGTTTTAATCTCAAGAAAGGTGAATCAATAAATCTCACTTTGAGCTTCACTCCTCCAGACAGCAACAGTTATTTTTGTACTTTTATAATTGAAAATGATAATTGTCCTATTAAATATTACTGCCGTAATTATGCATTATTGTCTAATAGCAAGAAAGGATCATTAAAACTAACTCATCCAAATGGTGGAGAAGAATATATTGTTGGAGGTAGTACTTTAATAACTTGGGAAGGTGTATTACCTACTGATACAGTCAGATTAGAATATAGTATAGATAAAGGTATTAATTGGAAATCAATTACAATGAATGGCCAGAACAATAAATTTATTTGGGAAAATATTCCTAATTCCCCAAGCAAAGATTGCTTGATGAGAATTGCAATTACTAAATCACCTAACGTTGAATGGGAATTTTCTAATAATTATTCAAGTTCAATTATTGAAACATATACTGGCGAATTTATTTCAGTTGGCTTACAAGGAAGTATTTCCACAAAAGAAAGTGACTTATATATTTTTAAACTAGATCACTTAGGTAAACTTATTTGGAAAAGAGTTTTAGGTGGTTCGGATAATGATATTGGTTTTAATAATAACTTAACCTATGATAATGGAGCCATTATTTCTGGTTTTACTGATTCAAATGACGGTGATATAAAGAAGAATAATGGCGATTCAGACTGTTGGATTTTAAAAATATTGAATGATGGAAATCTTGAATGGCAAAACACTTATGGTGGTTCAGGTTATGATAAAGCACATTGTATCAATCAATCATATGATGGTGGTTATTACTTTGCTGGCTTATCAATGTCAAAAAATAACGACCTAAATTCTAACAATGGACTAACAGACTGTTGGATAGTAAAATTAGATCAGCAAGGAAAAATAATTTGGCAAAAATCAATAGGAGGTTCTGGTGTTGATAATGCTTATTCTATTATAGAACTAAAAGAAGGAGGATTTGTATTTGTTGGGGAATCAAATTCATCGAATGGTGATATTAAAAAAAATCAAGGTTCTTCTGATTTTTTAGTTGGGAAAATGAATTATAATGGAAATTTAGAGTGGGTTAAAACTTTTGGAGGATCTTCTGAAGATGTTGCAAATTCAATTATTCAAACAAAAAAAGGGAATCTTATAATTGGGGGATATACTAATTCAATTAATGGCGATTTTAAATTGGCATATGGCAGTTCAGACATTACAATATTTGAATTAGATACTTCTGGTAATATATTATGGAAAAAGCGTTATGGTGGATCTAGTGGTGATTATTTGTCATCAATTGTTCAAACTAATGATGGTGGTTATATTTTCTCAGGTACATCATTTTCAAAAGATGGAGATGTAAATAATAATACTGGTTTAAGCAAATACTTGATAATTAAAATTGATTCCATTGGAAATGTAGAATGGAGTAAATCATTGGGAAAAAATTATCAAGATTGGGGTTATTCAATAAAACAAACTAATGATGGTGGATTTATAGTTTCAGGGAGTTCAGGAGTAATTAAGTTATCTCCTTTAGAAACCAGTAATTATCAATCTGATACTTCAGATGCAGTTTGGTCTATTGTTGCTCCTCAAGCTTCATCAAAAGATATTGATATGAAGCAAGTACTTGTTGGTTCAGCAAAAGATTCGTTGGTTAAGGCATTTATTTCTAATGTTGGTTCTTATAAAATCAGAATTGATTCGATATATTTTACTGGTGCTGATGCTAGTACTTTCAGTTTGGTATCAGGTTTCCCAAAGTATGAAATTGCTGTGGCTGATAATAAATCCTGCGAATTTAGGTTTATTCCAAATAGAGTCGGCATTCATAATGCTACAATAAACATAATCACACAAGCTGATACATTAAGGTATTCAATTCAAGGCGAGGGAGTTCAGCCACGACTTCAAATCTTAACGAAATTATTGGATTTTGGAAAAATTGAAATTGGCAAAGAAAATACATTCCAAGATACAGCATTGCTTAAAAATTTATCAGGATTTGATATTACAGTAAATGACGTAGTTCATTTAGGTCCTGATACAACTCAATTTGACATCATTTCCGGTGGAGGAAAATTCACTCTAACCCCAGGTGAAGAAAGAAAATTAACCGTAAAATTTAAACCGAAATATGGTGGAAGAACTTCTGGTCAATTAGGGTTTGTTTATTCTGGAGTTGGCTCTCCTTCTGTTGCTCAGCTTTTTGGGCAAGGAATTGGTGGCTCTGTAACAATTTCTAATGATTCAGCTTATGCTGGTGAAAATAGAATTCTTAAATTAGTTATGGATAAAGTAAAACCTGAAGGAATTGCTGCAATTGCTCCTAATTTTGAGGCAAAAATTCGATTTCAAAGAACAATTTTAGCTACTCTAAATAATAATGACTGGTTGATTTCAGGAGATTCAATATATTTGACAATTAAAGGAAAAATTGGAACATCTCTTGAACTTGCTCAAATACCTGTTGTCGCTGGTTTAGGTAATGTAGAATCAACTAATATTGATATAATTGATATATTTTTAAAAGATGATTTTGGAAATAGAGTGGATTACGACTTTGAAACACAATCCGGTTTTTTCAAACTACTAGGTATTTGCAATGAAGGGGGCACAAGATTAATTAATCCTGATGGAAAAGCTGTATTAATGAGCATTTCTCCAAACCCTAGCGATGGCAATGTCACTATTGATTTGAATTTAATAGAAAAAGGTAATACATCATTAAAAATATATAATAGTACCGGAGAAATAGTTTATGAACTGAAATTTGAAGAATTTTCTGGTAACAAGATATTGAATATTGAAACAACTTATTTAAGCACTGGGTTATATTTCGTTAGTCTGCAAACTCCGACAATAAATAAGCTTGAGCAATTAATAATTTATAAGTAAATTCAAAAGACACTCGATCAATAAAATCAGTAACTAAAAGTTAAACTCCACCTCAAAAAGTGGAGCCCATCATTAAGTCAGAATTGTATGATGGAAAGCAAAATATTATTTAGTTTTAATTCTTTATAATAAATTTATTGAATTTTGTAGGAATTTGATAATTGAATTCCTTTTTTATCTGTAACAATCGCTGATGATATCTTTTCTCAATTCATCCTCTGGGAACATAACAAAAATACGGAAAAAATACTAATAAATTGTTAGCTTAATTAGATTTATAGTGAGTTTATTTAAAAATAATATTTATTTATTAACAAAAATTAAGGAAAAGTTAATTTTGTTTGCACGAAAAATTTAAAATTCTTATTATTGCAAAATGAAAAAATTATGTTTTGTAAAAATTAGAATTTTTTTGCAAAAAC